>JAGCNQ010000234.1 GCA_017645845.1 Bacteroidaceae bacterium | reverse complement strand
GACTAGCCTTCTCTATTAATGGATGAAGAGCATTTCGCGGTACTTGGGCAGGGGCCAGAGCTCGTCATCGACGATTAGTTCCAGGTGGTCTACATGGTAGCGGATTGCCTCGATGAGGGGTGCTACGGTGTCGTGGTAGGCGATGGCCCGCTCGCGACCGTCCCTGATGCGGTTGGCCACGCGGCGTGCTTCGATGAGGCGCTCCACGTTCTCGACGATGAAGGCGTTGTGCTCTCCCATCTGCTGGATGAGGCTTAGGTTGGGGCGGTTGAGGCGGTCTGCTTCGTCGGCGGGAAGAATGGCTTTCATCTTGCGCACGTTGTCGATGAGCTGTGTCTGGTAACGCGTTGCGACGGGGATGATGTGGTTCATGCAGATGTCGCCGAAGATACGTGCCTCAATCTGTATCTTCTTGATGTAGGTATCGAGTTTGATTTCGTTGCGTGCCTCCAACTCGGCTTTGGTCAGGACGTTCATGCGGGAGAACATTTCGACGGTTTCGGGTGTGAGGTACTGGTCGAGGATGAGGGGTGCACTTGTCTCAATATCGAGGCCGCGACGGGCAGCTTCCTGCTTCCAAGCCTCGCTGTAGCCGTTGCCGTCGAAGCGGATGGGCTTGCAGGTCTTGATGTCCTCGCGAACAGTGCGAAGGATTGCCTTCATGGGCTCCATACCGTCCGCTATGAGGGCATCGACGCGCGTCTTGAAGTTCGTCAGTGCCTCTGCCATTGCGGTGTTAAGGACAATCATGGCGGCAGCGCAGTTCTGCTGACTGCCTACAGCGCGGAACTCGAAGCGGTTGCCGGTGAAGGCGAAAGGCGAGGTCCGGTTGCGGTCGGTGTTGTCTTGTGTCAGCTCGGGAATCTGCGGAATGTCGAGGCTAAGTGTCTGCTTGCCGGAAAGGTTAATGAGTTCATCGTCGGAACTGTTCTCCAAGTGTTCGAGCAGGTCGCTGAGTTGTTTGCCGAGGAAGCTTGACACGATGGCTGGCGGTGCCTCAGAAGCACCCAGTCGGTGCACGTTGGTGGCGCTGATGATGGAGGCTTTCAGCAATCCGTTGTGGCGATAGACGGCCATGAGGGATTCGACAATGAAGGTGACGAAGCGCAGATTGTCGAGCGGTGTCTTTCCGGGACCGTGCAACAGAATGCCATTATCGGTTGTGAGGCTCCAGTTGCAATGCTTGCCGCTGCCGTTGATGCCGGCAAAGGGCTTCTCGTGCAACAGGCAACGGAAACCGTGCTTGCGGGCCGTCCGTTTCATAAGACTCATGATGAGCATATTGTGGTCGACGGCGAGGTTTGTCTCCTCGTAGATGGGTGCCAGCTCGAACTGGTTCGGTGCTACCTCGTTGTGGCGTGTCTTGCAGGGGATACCAAGTTCCAGGGCGTGTATCTCAAGGTCCTTCATGAAGGCGGCGACGCGCATGGGGATGGAGCCGAAGTAATGGTCGTCCATCTGCTGGTTCTTGGCGCTGTCGTGTCCGAGCAGCGTGCGGCCCGTCATGAGCAGGTCGGGACGTGCGGCGTAGAGACCCTCATCGACAAGGAAATACTCCTGCTCCCACCCCAAATTGCTGACAACTCTTGTAACGTCGGGGTAGAAGTAGCGTGCTACGGCAGTGGCTGCGCGGTCAACGGCTTTGAGCGACTTCTTGAGCGGTGCCTTATAGTCGAGTGCCTCGCCTGTGTAGGAGATGAAGATGGTGGGAATCATCAGTGTGTCGCCGAGGACGAAGACGGGGCTTGTGGGGTCCCAGGCGCTGTAGCCGCGTGCCTCGAAAGTCGAGCGGATGCCGCCGCTGGGGAACGAGCTGGCATCAGGCTCCTGCTGTACGAGTTGCTTACCGGTGAACTCTTCCACCATGCCACCCTCGCCATCGTGCTCCACGAAGCCGTCATGCTTTTCGGCGGTGCCCTCGGTCAGGGGTTGGAACCAATGGGTGCAATGCGTTGCACCCAACTCCATTGCCCATTTCTTCATGCCTGCTGCTACGGCATCGGCTGTCGTCATGTCGAGCGCTGCACCATTGTCAATGACATCGCACATCTTCCTATATATATCAGAGGGCAGATAGTGCGACATCTTCTGGCGGGTGAATACGTATTTGGCAAAGAACTCACTGGGCCGTTCCTTGCGGTTGGGCACTTCAACGGGCCGCTTGGTGAACGCCTCGCCTACAATCTGAAACCTGAGTGTACTGGACATCTTTTTATTTACGATTTTACGATTTGCTATTTACGATATAGTGTCAATGAAGCGACAGGTGAGGTCGTCGTAAGCATCGATGCGTCTGTCGCGGAGGAAGGGCCACCACTGGCGGACGGTCTCTGTGCGCTGCAGGTCAACATCGACAACGGCTGTCTCCTCTTTCGTGTCGCTGGCTTGGTAGAGTAGTTCGCCCTGCTGGCCAGCGACGAAGCTGCTGCCCCAGAACTGTATGCCGCCCGTTGTACCGCTGGGGTCGGGTTCATGACCTACGCGATTGACAACTACAACAGGGATACCATTTGCGATGGCGTGACCGCGTTGGATGGTAATCCATGCCTCGCGTTGGCGCTGCTGCTCGGCGGGCGTATCTGTGCTCTCGAAACCGATGGCGGTGGGGTAGATGAGCAGGTCGGCACCCTGCATGGCCATGAGGCGTGCCCCTTCGGGATACCATTGATCCCAGCAAACTTGCACACCAAGTCGGCCCACACTTGTTTTAATGGGATGGAAACCAAGGTCGCCAGGCGTGAAGTAGAACTTCTCGTAGTAGGCAGGATCGTCGGGGATGTGCATCTTGCGATGCATGCCGGCAATAGAGCCATCGATGTCGAAAACAACGGCTGTGTTGTGGTAAAGCCCTGCAGCACGGCGTTCGAAAAGGCTGGTGACGAGCACAACTTGGTTATCTCTTGCCACCTTGGAATAGAATTCAGTCGCTTCACCGGGAATGGGGAGTGCATAGCGGAAGTTATCTGTTTCCTCTGTCTGACAGAAATAAGGGCTGTCATGCAACTCTTGCAGGACGACGAGCTGTGCGCCCTGTTGGGCTAACTCAGCGATGCTTGAGGCATGCTTTTTGCGATTCTCTTCGATGCTGGCAGTGCAGCTCCGTTGTATAATTCCGACTTTCATTTACTTAAATCTTAATTCTTAATCCTTAACTTTTAACTGTCCCTACGGGGAACTGCATGGTGCAGCAGTGCAGGCTGCCATGCTGGGTGATAAGTGGGCGACAATCGATGCCGACAATGTCGTGATGAGGGAAAGCCGTTTGGAGTTGTTCCTTAGCCATGAGGTCGTTGTCAGGGTCGCCATAGGTAGGCATCAGAACAGCTCCGTTTATGATGAGGAAGTTAGCGTATGTAGCAGGTAATCGAGTACCATCTTCGTCGTGAATAGCCTTTGCCATAGGCAAAGGAATAAGGTAGTATGGCTTGCCATCCATTGTACGGAATGTCTGGAGTTGTGCCTCCATCAAAGACAGCTCGGCATAATGCTCGTCGTTTGGGTCAAGGCACTGCACGTAGGCAATTGTGTCGTTGGGACAGAAGCGGGCCAGTGTGTCAATGTGGCTATCGGTGTCATCGCCTGCAAGATATCCATGGTCGAGCCAAAGGATACGTTTAGCATGGAGGGTGGCAAGCAGCCGCTCTTCTATCTGTGTTTGCGTCATAGGCTGGTTGCGGTGCGGTGCGAGCAGGCAATGGCTGGTGGTCAGAATGGTGCCGCAGCCGTCGCTCTCGATGCTGCCGCCTTCAAGCACGAAGTCCAAATGATTCTCGTAATGCCCTTTCAGGATGTTCTGCTCTGCCATCCTGCGAGAGATGTTGTTGTCTAGGTCAGCTGGGAACTTCTCTCCCCATCCGTTGAATTTGAAGTCGAGCAAGTGCGGACCATCAGGAGCGAGCAGTGTGATAAAGCCATGATCGCGTGCCCAAGTGTCGTTGGTCGGAGCCTCGCAGAATGTAATATGTCGCAGGCTTTCGGTGGGCAACTCTTCTTCAAGCAATAGACGAACCTGTAAAGGCTCCGGCGTAACGATAATAAGCCTTTCGCGTACGGATATTGCCTTCGCAATGCCAAGATAGCAACGCGTAACATCCTTAAGGATGGAAAGCCAGTCGGTAGCAGCATGTGGCCACGTCAGTTGCACGGCACTCTGTTCGTGCCATTCAGCGGGTAGGAAAGTCAGTTCATGGTTCATAGTCCGCTTTTGCTCTTTGAGAGTGCAAAGGTATGAAAATAAGATTAAAGATTAAAGATTAGGGATTAAAGAATTGATGAAAAGAGTCAAAACAGCATGTAAGCAAATAATTTTTCACTTTTCATTTTTCACTTTTCACTTTTTATTGTATCTTTGCCCCGCAAAACTCAATTATATATGAGTGTGAAAGTTCAAGACGTAATTGACGCCCTTGAAGATTTCGCGCCTTTGCCTCTGCAGGAAAGCTATGATAATGCGGGCTTGCAGGTTGGATTGACGGAGGCGGAAGTATCAGGGGCTTTATTGTGCCTGGATGTTACCGAAGGAGTGATACAAGAGGCGTTGGAGTTGGGGTGCAACATGATTGTTTCACACCATCCGCTCATCTTTCACGGTCTGAAGCATCTGACGGATGCAGATGCCGTGCAGCGCTGTGTGCGTATGGCATTACAGAATGACATTGCCATCTATTCTGCCCATACAAACCTGGATGCTGCCGTAGATGGTGTCAATTACATGATGGCCGAGCGTCTTGGGCTGGTGGATGTCGTACTGTTGCAGCCGCGACAGGTGGCAGTGGGTATCGGCACAAGAGCACATATTGTGCAGGCAGGTTCGGGTGTAATAGGCTATTTGCCGGAGGGAGAGGATTCGTTGGCTTTCCTGCAGCGTGTGAAGCAGGCTTTCGGCGTGGAGTGCCTGATGCACAATGAGCTATTGACACGTCCCATAGAGAGCGTCGCCATCTGCGGTGGGGCAGGGGACTTCCTGTTGGAGGAAGCAATTCGTGTGCAAGCTGATGCCTTCCTAACCGGAGAGATGCATTATCATCAGTATTTCGGTCACGATGGTCAAATACAGATAGGTGTGCTCGGCCACTATCAAAGCGAGCAATTCACGATGGACATATTCAATTCAATAATAGGTGAGAGATGTCCCCGACTGTCGCTCTTCAAGACGACCCTCTGTACCAATCCGATAAAGTATCTATAAGAAGTGAGGAATTTGTTACCGCTCTGAAATAGGAGAATGAAAAAAAAGCTAAATCAACGGTAAAATAGTAAATCGTTTAATAGTAAATAAGTTTATGGCACGAGAAAGATCCAAAAAAGATCCCGCTGATTACAGCGTAGAGGAAAAACTCAAGAATCTGTATGCCCTGCAAAGCATGCTCTCGGAGATTGACAGCATCAAGACGTTGCGCGGTGAACTGCCTCTCGAAGTGCAGGACCTCGAGGACGAAATCGAGGGTATGACAACTCGCATTGAGAAGATTAATAATGACATCACAGCCCTGAAGCGCGAAATTAATGAGCGCAACGGAAAGATTGCCGAGAATAACGCCAATATCGAGCGCTATAACACCCAGATGGAGAGTGTTCGCAACAACCGCGAATACGACAGTTTGACAAAGCAAGTAGAGTATGCAGAGCTTGACAACCAGCTTCACGAGAAGAAAATCCGCGAGGCAAAGGAGATTGTTGAGGCAAAGACCACAGAGATGACTCATTGCAATCTTGATGTTAACGACCGCCGTGTGATGCTGGAAACCAAGAAAGAAGAGCTCGAGGAAATCGTTAGCGAGACAAAGGCCGAGGAGGAGAAACTCCGCGAGCGTGCCAAGAATATAGAGATTACCATCGAACCCCGTCTGCTCAATGCCTTCAAGCGTATCCGTCGCAATAGCCGTAACGGCTTGGGTATCGTTTCAGTTCAACGTGATGCATGTTGTGGTTGCTTTAACAAGATTCCGCCTCAGCGTCAGCTTGACATCCGTAGCCGCAAGAAGATTATTGTTTGCGAATACTGCGGCCGTATTATGATTGACCGTGACTTGGCAGGTTTGCCTTCCGAGAATCAAGAAGCAACAAAGAGGAGCTCACGCAAGCGTGCTTCAAAGAAGAAGGAAGAATAAACAAGAAGCGGCAATATAATCAGTTGCAAATATTGACTATCCAATGAAAAACTAATGCCGTTCGCCTTATGCGGACGGCATTAATTATTTTTCGAGGATACTTATCATTTTCTTTGCTAACGTCTTTCTGTCAAAATCTGCAGCCAAACTCAGACATCCTTTTTTACATTTAGCATAAGTTTCAGGCTGTAACAATTGGTTTAGCTTCAGTTTGAAGTCGGTCATATTCTCAGGTTCAAAGCAGACCCCAGCACCATAGCTTTCAACGATCTCTTGCGCTTCTCCTTCGACTCCCATCAAAATGGGGATTCCCATTCCAGCATTTTCAAAAATCTTTGAAGGAATGACAGTAGTAAAGAGGTTGGATTTACGAAGATTAATCAAAGCGACATCAAGAATTGATATATATCGATTCACTTGCTCCTTGGCAACAGGATTAAGCATAGTAACATTCGAACAACCCAACTCATCTTTCAATTTTAAGAGGTTTTCCTTGGCAGCTCCACTACCTATAAAAAGGAAGTGAATGTCATTCTTCCCCTCCATCTCTTTCGCACAACGAAGGATGAATTTCAAATTATGCGCAAGGCCATGGGTTCCAATATAACCAATGATTCTTTTCCCGTTCAATCCCAGCTCGTTTATAAGTTCTTGATCTTTGGGCATGGGTGTAAATAAATCCTTATTAACACCATTTTTCACAACATAGATTTTTTCAGGATCTATACCTTTCTCCACTAATCGGCGTTTAAAAGAATCTGTTACTACAACTATCTTCTGTGCAGATTTGTAGCATCGACGTTCCTGCCATTCAAAGTATCGAATGAAAAGGTTATCATACTGAACAAGCCCTACCGTTTTGATGCTTTCAGGCCATAAATCACGCACTTCCATCACCCATGGGCGGCGTTTGAAAAAGGATAGTGTCCGCCCAGCCAATGCACAGAAGAACTGTGGCGAAGTAGCTATGATAAGGTCGGTCTTGATAAACAAGCCCGCCAAGAAGCCCGTCACAGAAAAACTAATATAATCTAAAGTGCGCTTATAAAAGCCTTTGTTAGGAACAATGTATGTCCATACACGAATCACCCTAATCCCTGCCATCTCCTCTTTATGCCAAAGACGATTGTGATAACCTTCATAGACTTTGCCATCGGGAAAATTCGGAGCACAAGTAATAACTGTTACTTCATGCCCCATGTTTACCCATTCCCGACAATGCTCAAAAGTACGCGATGCCGGAGCGTTAACCTCTGGAGGGAAATTATCTGAAAGAAAGAGAATACGCATGGTTTCTGTAATCTACATCTAATGTTTAAAGACTCCGCAGAAATCAAGTATCATTTTCTCATCACTCCAATCAAGCGATTTGAAAGGTTCGTGTGCGGTAAGGAATGCCACAATATCAGCTTTCTGATATGCTTCCTTGTAATCTGTCAGTTTGTATTCGTTGTGTTTTTTTATATACGGCTCAACGACCAAAATGTTGTCGGGAATAGTACAATTCTGTATCACCATGCTTGTAATGTACTTTGCAGGGCTCTCGCGCAAGTCGTCAATATTGGGTTTGAAAGCCAATCCCATCAGCGCAACCACAGGCTTGCGCTTCTTTTCCAACTCAAAGTGCAGCATGGAGTTCTTGATTTTTTCCACACACCAGTCAGCTTTATAATTGTTTACCTCTCGCGCTAAAGCAATCATTCTGGCCTCTTTGGGGAATGTGCTTGAAATGAAATAGGGGTCAACGGCAATACAGTGTCCGCCCACACCACAGCCAGGTTGTAAGATATTGACACGAGGATGTTTGTTTGCCAATTTAATTAATTCCCAAACATTGATGCCAGCTTTATCGCAGATGATGCTCAATTCATTTGCAAAAGCAATCTGGGAGTCGCGACAGGAGTTTTCTGTCAATTTACACATTTCAGCGGTTTTGCTATTTGTTGAGTGCAGTGTACCTTGTACAAAACGAGCATAGAACTCCTTTGCCTTTCGGGTTGAGGCTTCATCAATGCCGCCTATGACACGGTCATTATGTATCAGCTCGTATATCACATTTCCAGGAAGAACACGCTCGGGACAGTATGCAATGTGTATATTTCCTTTTAATTCTGGCCGCTTGCTGAATATCAATTCCGCCATCTTGTTCGTAGTGCCTACCGGAGAAGTTGACTCTATCACATACAAATCACGTTCTTTAAGGAAAGGCAGTACCATGAGTGTGGCGGATTCCACGTACGAGATGTCCGGCTCATGGTTACCCTTGAATGGAGTAGGAACAACTATAAAATATGCATCGCTTGTCTCTGGTGAGGTTGAGGCGTGTAACGTGCCTGCTTTAACAACCTCTTGGAGCATATCCTCCATGCCGGGTTCTATGATATGCAGTTTCCCTGCATTAGTCATTTCTACCACTTGTGGATTAATGTCGACTCCAACAATCTCCACACCATGTTTTGCTGCGATAATGGCTGTGGGCAATCCGATATAGCCCAGCCCCATAAAACAAGCTTTCATGTATGTTAAGTCTTAAATTAGGTTGTTGATGATTCTTTCACATGCTTTGCCGTCACCATAAGGGTTCACGGCATAACTCATCTTCTTGTATGCTTCCGCGTCATCGAGCAGTGTACTTACCTCATTCATTATCTTGTTATAGTCTGTACCCACTAAATGTACGGTTCCCGATTCCAATGCTTCGGGGCGTTCCGTTGTCTCGCGCATCACCAGGACGGGTTTCCCTAGGCCAGGGGCTTCTTCTTGTATGCCTCCGCTATCGGTAAGCACGATGTGCGACTTCTCCATCAGATATACGAACTCCAGATATTGCAATGGCTCAATGAAGAACATATTTCCTAAGTTCTGCAGATTCTCTCCGAACACATCATGGATTGGCTTGCGCACATTAGGGTTGAGATGCATGGGGTAGACAAAATCCACATCAGGGTATTTCTCTGAAAGGTCTTTTATAGCAGTAACCATGTTGATGAACCCTTCACCAAAGTTCTCGCGGCGATGCCCGGTTATCAACACAAGCCTACGGAATTTACTAATTGAAGATTTGCTATTTACTATCTCATTTAGACGACCAACGTCATATCCGGCTTTGGCTAGCACCTTCACTTGTTCGTCAGCCAACAGCTTGTTGCCTTTTAGTTTATTCACCACCATGTGTAGGGCATCAATCACCGTGTTACCGGTAACGAATATTTTGCCGTGTGCGTGTTCTTCTTTCAGATTCTTTTCCGACAGGGGTGTTGGGGCGAAATTGTAGGTGGCAATGCGGCCCGTCAACTGCCGGTTCATCTCCTCTGGCCAGGGATTGTAAATATTGTTAGTGCGAAGTCCTGCCTCCACATGCCCTACGGGAATCTGCTGATAGAAAGCGGCCAGAGCTGCGGCTGTAGAGGTTGTGGTGTCGCCATGCACCAACATTATGTCCGGTTTACACTCCTTCAGCACGTCGCGCATACCTATTAGTACCCGTGCCGTGATGTCGTAGAGATCCTGCCCCTGCTGCATGATGTTCAGGTCATAATCTGGCTTGATGTCAAAGATGTCCAATACCTGGTCGAGCATCTCCCTGTGTTGTCCCGTAACGCACACAATGGTATTGAAATCGGCCTCGCGTTTCTTCAGCGCGATGACAAGTGGAGCCATCTTAATTGCTTCAGGACGAGTCCCGAAAACCAGCATTATTTTTCTCATACAGCCATTTTAAATGCAAAGGTACTACTTTTTTTGAAATACTGCAATTATATCGTAAAAGTTTTGTAATCTCAATAAATTATGTGTACCTTTACGCTCCTAAAAAGTGTTTGTTATGATTCAAAAACAGGTATTGGGATGGATGAAAGCCATCGGTCTTTGTTTAGTGTTTTGTGTTGTTGTCGTGCCTGTTTATGGCAGGTCACGACTTATTATTCCAGAATCTGAGTTACAAGGGAAGAAAGGCCCAGAATTATTCGAAATTCTTCGGAAATGGCATGCGGATGCATACAAGACAGATGCCGAATTAATCTATCCGGAGAAAATGATGCTGGAGGTAGGAATCCCATCCGATGCCCAAAGCATCCCTTTGTCTCCTTATACGGATTTCAACGGATGTAGGATGATTATAGAAAACAGTGCCATTAATAATTTCATTCTTTTCTCCATGTCGAGTAAGAAGGCGGAGAAACTGGTGAAAGTTGACTGTAGCATTATTAATTCTGGAGACTATTCTTCAGTTACCCAATTGAAGTCAGGCTTGAAACTTATGCGAATAAAAGACAGAAATGCCTGGACACACCGTGCCCCGGAAGAAGGCGACTATGATATTTTCCGTCAGGATGTTATACTAATCAAGGATGGGAAGGGTCAGAACATGCCGATAACTGGTTACGATGAAGATACTTCCGATCCAGAATGTCGATATATTGACGTTGATGATGAGCAGAAGATCATTTGCAATCTGACCATTGAGCGTAGCGTTCATTCAACAGAACGTACTAGACTTTTTCAAATGTCATTACAAAATAATGTTTTAGTTAAAAAGTTGATAATAGCGACGCCCTTTGTGCCTCAGAATTCGGATAACAAACTATACTGTGAAGATTATTGTATTCGGGTGATGAATTCGGCAAATATCTCTTTTGAAGATGTTATGGTCAGGGGAACCTATTCAACAGCGAAAACTTGGGGGTATGCGGTGAATCTGGAAAATGTCTATAATAGTCTTTTTCTTAGGTTTGACGCAGAGGCTCATTGGGGTGTGTTTGGGAACAATAATATCAATACCGTCACATTGACAGACTGTCGTATCAACCGTTTTGACCTTCATTGCTATGGTCGGGATGTGACCTGCAGAGGATGCGTGTTTAGTAATCAGGTTGACGACTCGCATCCTAATCAGGTCTATTGTCAGACAAATGTACTCAACGCCTTTGGCTCAATGTTTGGGATTCTTTATTATGAGAATTGTCATTTTGTGAATTCAAGACCTATTTATCTCCGATCACATTATAGGGCATACACAGCATTTGATGTTGTCTTTAATAATTGTTTTTTTGATATTAATTCTAATTATCCTTACTTTGTTAGCGTAGGTCTATTAGATGAGGCTGATAATCCTCGAAAGGAATTAAAAGGCAAATGCTGGCCAAATATCTCGATGACCAACTGTCAGGTGAATGTTCCCGCAAGAGTTAAGGATTTGTATATGTTTTATGCACTTAGAAATAGTAAGACGATATCGCAGATTAATTACTTGTCATCAATTAATCTTAAGAATATTGAAATAAATAGCCCTGTGCCAGGTATGAATTCCTTCAAGTTAACAAATGTTGAGATAGAGACATCCAATCGGGTAAAAACAAAGACAAAGAATGTCCCGTATCGCCTAAGAATGAATATGCTTAGAAAACGTTAAAATAATCGTAATCTTTGCAACTGCCATTAAGCGATTAATGAAAAACGGAAGTGAATATTGTAAAGGTGAAGATAAGTAAATTCTCAGATATTGCTTGCATAGTGAGAAAGCATTACATATTCTGTAATTGTACGTTATTGTTGTCCTAGAAGCAGAGTTAGCTCTGAGCCTTCTGTAGTAAATGGCTTCAGGACTTGATAGCCTGATGCACGAAATATTTTTGCTGATTTCTGCCATAAAAAGAGCATCTTCTCCAATTTTGTATTTCCTATTGAACCTCACTGTTCCTATGGCTTCTATAGGTATGAGTTTGCAGCAAGAAGATGAAAGTACTCTTCTTGCTGCAAATACTGTATAATCTTTGGCTTTTGCTGAAAGATCATTAAATACTGAAGTCAGGTAGTCATTTTTGTATGTTGAATTATCCTCATCGTAATCTATAACATTTGCTTCAACAACGGATTTGGAATAATTGCAGGTATTTAAAAGTTGTTCCAGATAACAATCAGAAACCCAGTCGTCATCATCAACGAAACATATGTATCTGCCTTTTGCATTTTCAATTCCAATATTTCTGGCATTAGAAACCCCTGCGGTTTCACATGCTATCAATCTGATGTTATCATTGCAGTCATTCTCCAATATATACTTCCTTATGAAATTGTTGTATGGTTCTTTGGGACCATTAAGTATTATAATAATCTCATATAAGTTTTTTTGAAGAGTCTGAGACAATAATGAATCAAGGCATTGCCACAGATAGTTGCCAGGCTTGTATGTGGGGATGAT
>JAGCNQ010000233.1 GCA_017645845.1 Bacteroidaceae bacterium | reverse complement strand
GGTTCTGTCATCTATCCGAGCAAAATAGAGCCTTGGGACATTTGCCTGACCGGCACTTTCGACCGCGACCCGGGCTACGACCCGCTTGCCTTTGCCATTGAGGAGACACACAAACGTGGAATGGAACTCCATGCTTGGCTTGTCACCATCCCTGCTTTCAAGATAGAGAATGCGAAGAAGATGGGTAGGCGCAGCTTGCTCAAGACGCACCCCGGACTACTGAGAAAGCATGGTGAACAATACTATCTTGACCCTGGGCTTCCTGGCTCTGCAGACTATTTGACAGCCGTATGCCAAGAGATTGTAAGTAACTACGACGTTGACGGCATACATTTCGACTACATACGCTACCCTGAGAATGCGGAATCTTTCTCCGATGCTGCCTCGTACAAGAAATACGGCAAAGGGCAGAGCAAGCGTCAATGGCGACTCGACAACATCACGAGAATGGTTCGAGACGCTTACGAAGCCATCAAGAACATTAAGCCCTGGGTGCGCGTCAGCTGTTCGCCAGTAGGTAAATACAAAGATTTGAACCGATACTCGGCACGCGGATGGTCGGCATACGGCACCGTTTACCAGGATGCGCAGGGCTGGCTGCGTGAGGGCATCATGGACTTTCTGTTGCCGATGATGTACTTTCAGGGCGACCATTTCTACCCCTTTGCCGCCGATTGGCAGGAAAACTGCTACGACCGCCCCGTCGCACCAGGCTTAGGCATCTACTTCTTGTCGCCAAAAGAGAAAGACTGGAGTCTGGGTGTCATACAGCGCGAGCTCTGTTATATCCGGCAGATGGGGCTCGGCGGACAAGCTTATTTCCGCAGCCAGTTCCTAACCGATAATACGAAAGGCATCTACACCTATCTCCAAAAAGACTACTATCCCTACCCTGCCCTGCTACCGCCTATGACTTGGCAAAACGTCACGCCGCCCGAAAAGCCTCAACTTGTGAGCCGCACTCGTGTAGATGGCATCAATGAAAAAATTGAGTGGAAGACCGAAACGGAAGGTTGCAGGTTTGTGATTTATGCCAGCTCGAAGCAGCCGGTTGATACGAACAATCCGCAGAATATCGTTAGGATGACCTACGAGACAAACTATACCTACAGCCTGCTCGGTGCCTATTATCACAATTATCACCTCGCTATCACTGCCCTCGACCGCTACGGCAACGAGAGCCAACCATTGGAGCTGTAAGCTTTATCTTTTACTTTTCACAGTCTTGACTTCATCGAGACTGCTTTTGTTCGGAATTACTCAAGTAAACTTGATATCCCACTCACTTACTCGCAGCCTTGAGTTTCTCTTTGAGGAACTTAGCTGTGTAGCTTTCCTTGCACTTCGCTACCTCTTCCGGGGTGCCTGCAGCAAGGAGGGAACCTCCTGCATCGCCGCCTTCTGGACCGAGGTCAATAACATAGTCGGCACATTTGATGACCTCCATGTTGTGCTCGATGATAATGATGGTGTGTCCTCGGGCAATGAGGGCGTCGAAAGCGGCAAGCAACTTCCGAATGTCGTGGAAGTGCAGGCCTGTAGTCGGTTCGTCGAAGATGAAGACAGTAGGCTTGTGCTTCTCCATCCCCAAATAATAGGCCAACTTTACACGCTGGTTTTCGCCACCGGATAGTGTGGAAGAAGACTGACCAAGTTTGATGTATCCCAAGCCAACGTCCTGCAAAGGCTTGAGTAACGAGATGATGCGTTTCTGCTTATGTTCTGTAAAGAATTCTATAGCTTGGTTGATGGTCATGTCGAGCACATCACAGACATTCTTTCCGTGGAAACGTACATCCAGAATCTCCGATTTGAACCGCTGCCCATGACAACTCTCACAAGGCAGTACCAAGTCAGCCATAAACTGCATCTCGATGGTGACGGTACCCTCACCCTTACATTCTTCACAGCGACCTCCATCGGTATTGAAACTGAAGTAAGCAGCCGTATAGCCCATCTGCTGCGAAAGCGGCTGGGCGGCAAAAAGTTTCCTTATTTCATCCCACGCCTTGACGTATGTAACCGGATTTGAACGCGTACTCTTGCCAATGGGATTCTGATCTACAAACTCTATGGCATGCACCATGCTGGTATCCCCTTCGAGGCGCAAGAACTCGCCAGGACGGTCAGCCACCTCATCCAACTGACGCTTCATGGCGTTATAGAAGATATCACGCACAAGGCTACTCTTTCCACTGCCGCTCACACCCGTCACACAGGTCATAACGCCTAAGGGGAAACGCACATCGATACCCTTTAAGTTATTAGCCCGTGCTCCTTTCACCTCAATATAACTGCTCGACCTGCGACGTGAAGAAGGAAGAGGAATGAAGCCCCCCTCCTTCTCCCCCGAGGGTGAGGGATTTAAGAAAGCAAGGGTATAGGACTTAAAGCCTTCCCTCGGGAAGGTTTGGATGGGGCCTGGTGGCTTCCCCTCGTACACAATCTCCCCTCCCAATCTCCCTGCTTCTGGACCGATGTCGATGAGCCAGTCAGCAGCTCGGATAATATCTTCGTCATGCTCTACAACAATAACGGTATTGCCTAAGTCGCGCAATTGCTTCAACACCTTGATAAGGCGTTCTGTGTCACGACTGTGCAGACCAATACTGGGTTCGTCGAGGATATAGAGACTGCCCACCAAACTGCTTCCAAGAGAAGTGGCAAGATTGATGCGCTGACTCTCACCGCCCGAGAGGCTGTTGGAGGTGCGGTTGAGTGTCAGGTAGCCCAAACCAACATCTATCAGATATTGCAGTCGGTTTTTGATTTCGGTTAGAATACGCTTGGCTATCTTTTCCTCATGCTCGCTGAGTTTGAGGCTCTCTACCCAGGGCAGCAACTCGCTGACAGAGATATTTACCAAATCGGTGATGCTGCGGCCTCCTACCTTCACATAGTTCGCCTCTGGACGTAGTCTGGTACCGTGACACTTCGGGCATACCGTCTTTCCGCGATAGCGTGCCAGCATCACGCGGTTTTGTATCTTGTATTGTCCTTGACGCAAGTATTCAAAGAAGGCATCAATGGAGAGCAAGCCCCACTCGCGCTCTTCGGGCATTACCTGCCATTGCTCCGGCACCAGGACATCCGCTCCTCCCAACTTTTCGCTCTTCATTCTTCCCTGATCCGACGGGACACCATGCCAGAGCCAGTCCTTCTCTTGTTGAGTCAATTCAAAATAAGGCTTGAAAATGGGGAAACCGCGCTCAGAATTCATACGGATGAACCAGTCCTTCCACTCGCTCATCTTCTCTCCTCGCCAGCAAACAACTGCACCATCGTACACACTCAACGCTGAGTTGGGTATTACTATCTGTTCATCGATGCCAATCACCTTACCGAAACCCTCACACTCGGGACAGGCCCCGATGGGCGAATTGAAAGCAAAAAGTTTGTCAGTCGGCTCCTCAAAGGTAATACCGTCTGCTTCGAAAGAAGTTGAAAAAGTAAAAAATTGAGAAGGTAAAAACAGGAGTACTGCTGTGCCACGTCCCTCGTAGAAAGCCGTTTCACACGAATCAACGAGGCGGGCTATCGTATCGCGGTCGTTCCCTACAGTAAGGCGATCAATGACTAAATAAAGTTGAGATTGCGGAGTAAGGATTGAAGGATCAGCATCTTCAATCCGTATTACTTCATCATTAACCAGAATACGTGCAAAACCGCTTTTGCGATACATCTCCAATTGTTGTGCAAGGGTACGGCCTTCGGGACAGCAGACGGGACACATCACCATCAGTTTAGTTCCTTCGGGCTGGGCAAGCATGCATTGCACCGCATCCTCCGTTGTGTGGCGTTTCACTTCCTTGCCACTCACAGGACTGTATGTATGGCCAACCCGAGCAAAAAGGAGACGCAGGTACTCGTAAATCTCTGTACTCGTGCCGACAGTACTGCGCGGATTGCGGCTCGAAACCTTCTGCTCTATGGCAATAGCAGGCGGAATGCCCTTGATGTAATCACACTCCGGCTTGTTCATGCGCCCTAAGAACTGCCGAGCGTAAGCGCTCAGACTCTCTACATAACGCCTCTGTCCCTCAGCATATAACGTATCGAAAGCCAGACTGCTCTTACCGCTTCCACTCAGACCAGTGATAACCACCAACTTTCCTCGTGGAATGTCCAAAGAAATATTCTTGAGGTTATTGACTCTTGCTCCTTTTATTTGAATGCAATCTTTCATGTATTGAGAATTATAATCACTTAGCAGCGCGATGACACACAATCCTGTATGTTCCACTTTCCAACTCTATGGGTTTCGTGGCGTCAAGAATGGTAGGAGGTGTGTCCTTCTTCTTCTCGCGTTGGTTTTCGTTGTAGATGAGGCCGTAACGCATGAGGCTTGTGGGTGGCATTTCTGCAGTTTTACACTTCAAACAAGTAGGAACCTCAAGGGTGGATGTTGTTCCGGGTGG
The DNA here is from genome assembly GCA_017645845.1 of Bacteroidaceae bacterium. GTDB lineage: Bacteria > Bacteroidota > Bacteroidia > Bacteroidales > Bacteroidaceae > Physcousia. Next base: position 103 of record JAGCNQ010000233.1, on the reverse strand, counting down.
AATGGTAAGGCGTATGTCGAAGGTCTGTTCCGAAAGGTTCCAATCCACCGTGATGTCGCCGTATGGTGTGGGTTTCAGGGCACGGACAAAGTTGATGCCGTCG
>JAGCNQ010000232.1 GCA_017645845.1 Bacteroidaceae bacterium | reverse complement strand
ATGGCGACGAGGAAAACTATATTGCGCTTATCGTGAAGCGCAGTCATCCGCAGCTACAGACGATTATTGACGTGTTCAATAAGCAGATTGCTATGTTCCGCGCTAACAAGCCGTAGCACACCGACATTTCCCTTACCGAAAAACAATATCTGCCGAGACATCCGCAAGGAGTCCCGGCGGTTTTGGTATCCACTCCCCTCCCTGTGAGGGAGGGGCCGGGGGAGAGTCTTTTTATCCGTTTTGTCTCGACGACAAAAGGCCGGCGACGGCCGCCAAGCTGGGCTGTGCCTTTGTGGAACAGGGATTCCGGAAGAAGACCTACCGCAATGTGCGCGGCTACGTGGTGGTGCGCCGCAGTGCCGACGAGATGCGCTCTGTCAGGCAGATGATGGCTGTCGCTGACGATAATACAGATACAGATGATACAGATGTATTCTAAGAAAACTCTCCTGCGTACGTGCGCACATACGTACGCAGTGTCTTGTACTAGAATAGCTTGACAGGTTTCTCGCCATAACAAAAGTAATAAGTTATGACAAGGCGTAAGTGTTCTCATTACAGTGACGATTTTAAGTTACGAGTATTAAGTGATTATTATTGTAGTGGTTTGTCAGAAAAAAAGATTGCCCAAAAGTGGAATTTGGGTAATCACGCCTCGGTAAACCAATGGAAAAAGATTTGGCCAATTGATTCAAAAGAGCTATCTTTGCCGGAAGAAATCATATCCACGTATCGTATGGGTGGCAAAGACCGAGGTAAGAGTGACGAGCAGATTCTCCTGGAGCGTATAGCCGAGCTTGAGAAGAGCCTGGCCATGGAACGTCTCCGCAACCGTGCTTTGGAGACGCTGATTGAGGTGACGGAGCGTGAGGAGGGTATCTCAATAAAAAAAGGTGGTGTCAAGCAGTAGATGCGCTCCGCGAAGAGTTTCCAAAGGAGAGTGTGGAGACTCTTTGCGGGCTGTTTGACAAGAAGCGCCAGTGGTATTACGTGAAAGTCAAGGTCATCTATACGGAGCATCAGCGTGAGAAGCTTCTTCTGTCCTACGTGGAGTACTACCGCATGATGGACTCCCAGATTGGAGGTGTAAAGCTGCATGTGCTTCTGACGGAGGATCTGGGTCAAGAAATCGTCCGCGGCCGTGATTCCTTCCTGAAGTTCCTGCGCCGCAAGGGACTGATGCTCCCGAAGAAGAAGCTTCGCCACACGACTGACTCCAATCACATATACTTCAAGTACCCTAACCTGACAGTCGGCCTTGCGGCCAGGTATCCCAACCATATCTGGTATGCAGACATCACATATATCTGGATAGAGGGTGATGTGCTTTACCTGCATCTGATAACAGACGGCTATTCCCATGCCGTACTGGGCTGGTGCCTGTCTGAGACATTGGAGGCGGAGAACACGGCCAAGGCTCTCGAAATGGCTATATGGACGGCAGGCGGAGGCAATCTGTGCGGAACGATCCACCACTCAGACCGCGGTGTACAATATGCTTGTCAATTGTATGTCAGCAAGCTTATGGAACACCATGTCCGAATCTCGATGACGGAGTGCTACAATCCGACAGACAATGCTGTTGCCGAGAGGATGAATGGTATTCTGAAAGACGAGTGGATCTATCACAGAGCTATGTTCAAGGACTATCAGGAGGCACTGCGTGAGATAGGTGGAATGATCGACTTCTATAACAACGTCAGGCCCCACATGAGCATTGGGAACAAGAAGCCTATGAACGTGTATGCAGGTGAGGCTCCTGGACTGAATCTTTGGAAAAAAGACAAGAAAAACTTGCACGGTAATGAAAAATGAACTATCTTTGCACCGCCGAAGAAAAGGTGGACGACGGTTTTATGCCAATGCCACCAAACTAAAGTCTTGTGGGGCATCGAGCCCTACAAGACTTTGCCGAAGAAAAGGCGGACTCAAGTATTGTCCAATATTTTCTGTCAACTGTCAAGCTCTTCGGAAAGCAAAGGCTGTAACTGACAAGGTTTTCAGTAAGTATTAAACGATGTTGACAAGTAATTCAGTTTAACCCGGCGAAAACTGTCAAGTGAAATTAGGAAAAGACAAGGCTTTATGACCTGAAGGGAATAAGGGGCACTTATTGACAAATAAGGCATCCTTATTGCAGAATAAGGTGCCCTTATTGCAGGACAAGGAATGCTTATTCAGTTTGTAGAGATATAGTAGAGGTTTAGTAGAACATTAGTAGAAGTAAAGTAGAGGTAAAAATCTAATGAAAAACTTGCAAATACCAAGTAAAATCAGTATATTTGCAGGCAGTTTGTGATTATTTAGTAGAGGTAGAACTAAAAATAATGATTATATGAAAGTAAGTTTATTAAAAATATCGCGAAAGAAGGAGGTCATTAAGCGCGTAGAATTAAGTGAGATTGCAAAGATGATCCGTGAGAATCCTGAAAAAGACAAAGTGTTCGATCTTCGCTTGAACTATCAGTTCTATAAGTCCCAGAGGTTGCCTGACGGACAGATTACCCTTGATGACTCGAAGCATACGGTGAACCTGCCTCGTCTGCTCTTTGCCGCAGAATGCATGAACTATAAGGAGATGCAGAAAGGGCTGAAGTACAACGGACTAGTGGTGGTCGAGGTGAACGGATTGAAGACGTATGAAGACGCTGTGACCATTAGGAACCAGGCTGCGAGGATGGATGAGACGGTGATGGCTTTCCTGGGGGCATCGGGCATGAGTGTGAAGATCGTCTGTCGGGGCGAACTGTTTGCGACATCCCCCAACCCCTCCGAAGGAGAGGAGAAGCTGCCTACGAAGGAAGAGGAGATACGACTATATCGCTGACCTCGTTCGCGCTCATCAATATCGACGAGTTCGACAAGACGTCAAATTCGCAGCAGATTGTGCTGAAGTACCTGTTGTCGTCGAGCGATGTGAAGTTCCGTCCGCCTTACGGCAAGACCATCAAGCAGTATCGACGTTACACCTCGTTTATCGGCACTACCAATCAGATGCAACCGCTTGTGGACCCCACAGGCTCCCGTCGCTTCGTCTGTGTTGGCAT
>JAGCNQ010000231.1 GCA_017645845.1 Bacteroidaceae bacterium | reverse complement strand
TATGTTCACCTCTGCCATTGCCGGCATATCGACAGCCAGTTGCAGAGCCTGTTTGTATGGTTCTGGCGACATATCGCGAATGTCCTGTATGATTTGGTTTTCTCCCTCCAAAATGGCACGATTGTACATAATGGCAGGGTTATGTTCTTTTTCATACCCGCCAAAGACGTATAGGATTTCTCGGTCGGGTTGGGTTGTGAACTTATCCTCCACAAAGCCTGAATGGTGCGCCACATAGACATAATCGCCCTGATATTCCTCCAGTGCTTTCTCGAGGAAGTAGGCCATCTGTGGACAATTAATGCATCGCTGGCTGGTAAACTCCTCGATGAGGGGAGTACGGATAAAGTTGTCGTACGTGACGTAAAGTGGAGTGGTTCCTGGGCGTCCTGGTTGTGCCTGCTGTCCGTTTATTTGGATGACGGTGGCAGTCCAACCGACACTTGTTCCCTCGGTCTTACCGCTGCGTAGCTTGGTTGTCACGACCGTACTTCCATAGGCGGGAATAGGTTCGGGCAGCTCGATGGTGCACAGGGTGGGGGATTCTGCTCCTTCGCCTTGCATGGCTATCTCTATACTCTGGATAGGTTCTGTCGAGAAGTTGTGTATGTAGAGTCCGCCCTCGAAGTCACTCTCAGGTGCAACGGTCTGTGGATGGAAAGTGTTCTGTGCGTAGGCTGTTTGCCCAATGAGTTCAGCCGCTTCATCGTCGAGCAGGGCAAAGATAAGGAGTGTACCTCGGTCAGAAAATTCTTGCCAGGTGCTCTTGCCCAAATTCACCCAACACGACTGTGGAACGGTGGCAGCAGCATAGGTTACGAGAGGGTAAGGTGTTCCAAGGGTTTCGTAGGCTTGGATGCCAAGGAAAATCTTCTCCTCGCCGATAAGCAGAGGTTCGTCGAACATGACATCATTCCATCCCTCCATCAAATCTATATAGGTGGTTCGTACAATATTGCCTACTGTGCCAGTACTGGCGAGGATACCCGAACGCCTCTGCCGCTTCTGCTTGTAATCAGCACGCAGATAGCAGCGCACGCCTTTGATGGACATTCCCTTCATGCGTCCCAATGCAGGGTCGGTGGTTGGGTCGAAGAGTACCATACCCTGTACGAACCCATTCGTATTGCCGCCAAGAGCTGACAACTCTTCCGATTGGGCTCCAATGGGAGCATAACCATAGGGGACTTGTGCAATGCCCAATTCAAAATTCAAAATGAATAAATACAAAATGAATAGTATCCGACATTTCATTTTCGTACGATTTTCTTACCGCCTATGATATAAATGCCCTTCTTAAGCGAAGACTTCGCTTCCGTTTTGATTTGACGGCCTTGAAGGTCATAGATGCCATTCATCATTCTTAATTCTTCATTCTTAATTTCCCTGATGCCTGTGGCATTAACGATGTTCCCCTTCGCGCTGTTAAAGACATGCATACGCTTTCCGCCCAATTTCCCGTCACGATGGATGAAGGCCACAATATACATATTATCGACATTCCAGGTGGGGTCGAGTTCTGTCTGGTATGTGGTTTGTATGCTGCCTCCAGCTGCGATGGGGTCACCCTCAGGAGCTGTCAGTACTTCGCGGATGACGTTGGGATGCGTGTACATACCCTGATACTCGTCTTTCTCCTTTTCGTTCCAGAAGAGTTGGCTGTCGCTCTCTACATCGTCTTCCATCAGATAGACAGTCAGCCGCAGTTTTTCGCCTTCGGGCATGATACCTGGAGCGACATCGCTATTCACTAGTACATCCAGGGTCTCTTTGTCTTCAGCCAATGTTCCTTCTACGTCCAGACTGACGAACGTGGGTCGTTTGGCTGCAGCGTTGAAGACGTTGATGGCATCACTCGCGTTAATGAACACGTCGAACATTGGAGTTGTGGATGAGTTCATCTGGTAGCTGATGTTTTCTGTGGCTATAGCGCGGTCCACACACATTGCGGGAATGCTCACTTTCGACGAGTCGTTATCGCACAGTTGCAGACTCAGCACGGTTGCGTCGTCGTCGCCCGTCATGAATTGGTCGTCGAGGTGCTGACAGACGAATGTGATGGAGTTTGCTTTCCTTGACACAGGTTCATTGACGTACTCATCATAGTAACGTGCTGAACGATAGTTGTTCTCCGATTCGTAGTATTCCACCAGCGGACGGTGTGTGTATTGGTTAGCCACATCCTCTGGTACACCGATTATGTTCACAGTGTATGTTTTGGGGTTGGTCACTTCCTTGTTGTTCACCTTGGTGATGCTCAGTTCCACATCGCCCGAATGGAAACAGTAGATGGGAGCCAGGAATATTTTGCTCGTTACTCCCGTTGCAATGCTTAGAGGAATGGTTTTGCTCCAAGTCTGTTCACCCTGTCGCGAAGTCACCTCAATATTGTTGATTTTTTGCGACCCCATGTTCTTGACGCGCATAATCACGTCGTCGGCTGTCTCTGTCTGCTGTATGCCGTTGTCTGTCAGAAGATTGATGACAGGCAGATAGTTGAACGTACCCTCTGTGTCCTTGATAATAAGCAGAATAGGCAGTATGCCCCTGTCCTTCATGTCTATCCAATGAGGATTACCCTCCTCGTCGTTGTCACCTTCTACCCACAGGAAACAGCTGTTTGGCGTGTCATGAGGATAGAGCGTTGGAATGGCACAGACATTCTTTTTCAGTCTTGTGGTGAAGCCCACTATCAGTTGGTCCAAGCCTTCGGGAATAACATACTCCGTCAGCGTCATGTTGTTCCAACCAGGGTTGGAATCACTATAGTTGTACTTCACTGTGGTTCTTCCAGTTGTCAAATTTTCGCTGTTGAAGTCGGTACGCACGAATCCCTCGTAGGTACCCGTCTGAGTTGAGGTGTCCCAACCCACACGCATACCAATGATGGTGCCACCCACGTAAGGCTCAATCATGTCCTTGGTGAGCCGTATGGCACAGCCTACCTTAGAATCGAACTGGAGAGACAATCCATCGTACTCCCATATTTGGTCGTCATACTTGGCATAGCCCACATACACTCTTCCGGAGGTGCTTTGTGCCACACTCTGTAAACTGCCTGAAAACATCAGGCTTAACAATAGTAGATAAGAGTAGAATCTTTTCATAGCAGATAAATATAGTTTAGTTATATGTACCTCCCTTGTAGGAATGCTTATTTGCACTCCGTAGCTACCTGCTCGATGGGCAGACAACGTTTATAGTTCTCGATGTATTTTTCGAATCCAGCCACATCTTCTGCGGTGGGGCTGACAGAAACACCCGTATTGCCTGCGAATACCACCTGATCAAGATAGTCGGCAAGAGACAAATTCTTCTCATTATTCACAAGATAGCTAGCCAGCAGGGCAATACCCCAGGCACCACCTTCACCAGCAGTCTCCATAACAGAGATGGGTGAGTTGAGGGCAGCAGCAAGCACACGTTGACCTGCGCCAGCTGACTTGAAGTAACCACCGTGACCTGTGATGCGATCCACCTTCACATTCTCTTCTTTCAGCAAAATGTCGTTACCAATCTTCAGCACACCGATGGCTCCGTAGAGTTGGGCACGCATGAGGTTGGCGAGATTGAATTTGTCGGTAGCAGAGCGGACAAACAGGGGACGACCCTCTGCCAACCCCGTTACAGGTTCTCCACTGACATAGTTATAGGCCATCAGACCGCCGCAGTCTGGATCACCTTCGAGGGCTTTGCTAAAGAGTTTCCTATATATTTCGCTCATATCGACAGGAACACCCAGCATCTGCTGGTATTCTTTGAAGAGAGCCACCCAGGCGTTGATGTCTGAGGTGCAGTTATTGCAATGAACCATAGCCACCAATGAACCGTCGGGCGTAGTGACAAGGTCGATAGCTTCGTAGGGTTTGCTTAAGGGCTTCTCAAGCACAATCATGGAGAAACTGGAGGTACCTGCAGAGACGTTACCCGTGCGCTGCTTCACGGCATTAGTGGCTACCATACCTGTGCCTGCGTCACCCTCTGGAGGACAGACTGGAATGCCAGCCTTCAAGTGGCCAGAGGGGTCAAGTTTCTTAGCACCCTCGGGAGTGAGAACACCAGCATTCTCGCCTGCGTTCAGCGACTTGGGAAGGATGTCCAGCAACTTCCAGGAATAGCCTTTAGGCGCAATCAGTTCGTTGAATTTACGTACCATCTCAGTGTCGTAGGTTTTGGTGGCAGGGTCAACGGGAATCATACCTGAAGCATCGCCTACACCCAGTACGAACTCGCCTGTCACTTGCCAATGAACGTAGCCCGCCAATGTGGTCAAGAATCTTATTTCTGACACGTGTTCGTTGCCCTCGAGGATGCACTCATACAGATGGCTGATGCTCCAACGCAAAGGGATGTTGTAGTTGAAAAGCTTGCTCAGCTCTACAGCGGCTTTGCCTGTATTGGTGTTGCGCCACGTGCGGAAAGGCACCAGGATTTCCTGCTTTTCGTTAAAAGCCATATAGCCGTGCATCATGGCTGAGAAGCCAATGGCAGCCAGACCCTCAATTTCGCATTCGTACTGCTGCTGAACATTCTTGCGGAGGTCGGCATAACAGTCTTGAAGTCCTTTCCAGATAAGGTCTATACTGTAGGTCCACAGCCCGTCCACGAGTTGGTTCTCCCACTCGAAGGCACCCTGAGCGATGGGCTTGTTGTCTTGGTCGATAAGAACAGCTTTGATACGTGTGGAACCGAATTCGATTCCCAAAATGGCCTTTCCGGCCTCGATAGTTTGTTTTGCGGTCATAACATAAAAATTATGTACAGAGGACACAGAGTTGACAGAGAGCACATAGCCATTTACTCTCCGCTTAATTCTGTCAATTTCTCTGTGTTCTCTGTGCTTTTAGTTTATCTTAAAGCCTTGTTCAGCATGTAGTACACTTCGTTGTTGCGGAGGGTCTGCTTGAAGTCGGCAAGGTTGGTCTGCTTGTTGATGCGGACATACTCAATGCCAGTCATCTCGGCGAAATCCTCCCAGTACTCTTCGGTGATGTCGTAGGAGAAAGCACTATGGTGTGTACCGCCAGCGAGAATCCAAGCACCTGCACCAATCTCGAAAGTGGGCTGGGGAACCCACAAAGCACTGGCTACTGGCAGCTTAGGCATGGGCTTCGGCTCGATGCACTCCACCTCCTGAGAAATCAGGCGGAAACGGTTGCCAAGGTCAACGACAGTGGCCTTGATGCCACGACCGGTCTTCGAGGTGAAGACGAGACGGGCAGTCTGCTGCTTGCGGATGCCGATGCCAAGGAAATGAACCTCCAGTTTGGACTTGTCGCTGGCAATAAGCGGACAAATCTCGAGCATGTGGCTCTGCAGGCACGAACTGCGGTCTCCAGCGAAGTTAAGGGTGTAGTCCTCGAGGAACGAGCAGCCGGTGGGCATACCCTGCTGGATGACCCAAAGGGTGCGATAGAGGCAAGCTGTCTTCCAGTCGCCCTCGGCACCGAAGCCGTAGCCTTCTTCCATCAGGCGTTGGGAAGCCAAACCAGGAATCTGGTCGAAACCGCAGAAATCAGGAGCATCCACGTTGGCATCGCCCAGATCGTCGAAGTTCGTGGTGAAGGCAGTTGCACCTTCGTCCTTCAAGACGCGGCGCAGAGCAATCTCGGCCTTGGCACTGTTCTTTACTTTCTCCCAATAAACCTGCTCGCCACTCTCGTCAATCTTGATAGTGTATAGTTTCTTGTATTCCTCAACAAGGGCATCGGCCTCAGCATCGGTGACTTTCTTGTAATACTCCATTAGACTGGAAACGGGATAGTAATCAACATGATAGCCCAAACGTTGCTCGAACTCCACGCGGTCACCATCGGTTACAGCCACATTGTTCATGTTCATGCCAAACATCAGACAGCGTACGTTCTTAGCATCGGCCACACCAGCAGCCACACGAGCCCAAACGGCAATCTTCTTCTGAGCTTCCTGGTCCTTCCAATAGCCACAAACTACCTTGCGGGCCACACGCATACGGGTGCAGATGTGTCCGAACTCGATGTCACCGTGAGCGCTCTGGTTCAGGTTCATGAAATCCATGTCAATGCTGTCCCAAGGAATCTCGGCATTGTACTGTGTGTGGAAATGAAGCAGGGGTTTCTGCAATTGCTGCAGGCCTTTGATCCACATCTTAGCGGGCGAGAAGGTGTGCATCCAGGTGATGATACCCACGCACTTCTCATCGTTGTTGGCAGCCAGCATCACTTGCTCCACTTCTTTGCTACTGTTGGCTGTGCCCTTGTAGACAATCTTCACGGGGATGTTGCCGCTGGCATTTAGTCCGGCTACCATTTCTTTACTGTGTCCGTCAACTGCTACAACTGCATCACCTCCGTACAGGAGCTGTGCACCAGTTACCCACCAAATCTCTAAATTTTCAAACATAGTTTAGCCCCCCTCTTAATCCCCCAAGGGGGAAGACCAAAACAGGGGTATGGGTCTATTGTTAGTAAATAAGTTTTTTAGGATGAATACCCCTCTCTCCCTTTAGAGGAGAATAGGAGGGGCTATTTCTTTTTCTGCCCATAATAGGCGTTTGGTCCATGCTTACGGCTGTAGTGCTTCTCAATAAGCAGCTTATTCATCGAGGGGACATGGGTCACGAGATCGAGCGTATTGAGATGCAGGGTAGATGAGACGTAAGCCATCTTCGCAACCTGTTCTAGCACTACTGCGTTGTGGACGGCATTGTCAGGCGAGGTGCCCCAGGTGAAAGGGCCGTGGTTGTGCACCAGCACCGCAGGCGTGTCGTCGGGACTTATCTCCTTAAAGCACTCGACAATCACATTGCCCGTCTCCTTCTCGTACTCCCCGAAGACCTCGCCCTTTTTCATGTTGCGCGTACAGGGAATATCTTTATAGAAATAGTCGGCATGTGTCGTACCGATATTGGGGATGTCACGGCCAGCCTGCGCCCAAGCGGTAGCATAGGTAGAATGAGTGTGCACCACACCACCGATGTTCGGGAAGGCACGGTAGAGCACGAGGTGTGTGGGCGTGTCGCTCGAAGGGTTGAGGTCGCCTTCAACCACTTTTCCTGTTTCCAAGTCAACGACTACCATATCGGAAGCTTTCATCTCGTCGTAAGAAACACCGCTGGGTTTGATGACAACGAGACCTTTTTCGCGGTCAATGCCCGAGACGTTGCCCCACGTGAAAATCACCAACCCATGTTTCACAAGGTCCAAATTGGCCTTGAATACTTTCTGTTTGAGTTCTTCTAACACAGAGTATAGGTTTTAAGGTTAAAGAATAATTTTGTGCTATTTCCGGAGACTTTATTTGCACCCTGGACACCACGGCTTAAGCTGCTTGAAGAAATCATTGCCTTTGTCATCAACGAGGATGAAAGCAGGGAAATCCTCGACGGTAATCTTCCAGATAGCTTCCATTCCGAGCTCTGGATATTCCACACACTCGATACTCTTGATACTGCTCTGAGAAAGCACTGCCGCTACACCACCGATGGTGCCGAGATAGAAACCGCCATGCTTCTTGCAAGCATCGGTAACCTGTTGGCTGCGGTTGCCTTTCGCTATCATCACAAGGCTGCCTCCGTTTGCTTGGAACTCATCAACATACGGGTCCATGCGTCCTGCTGTGGTGGGTCCCATTGAGCCACAGGGATAGCCTGCAGGAGTCTTGGCAGGACCGGCATAGAGAACAGGATGATCCTTAAAGTACTGAGGCATTCCTTCGCCTGCATCGAGACGTGCTTTGAGCTTGGCATGAGCAATGTCGCGAGCCACAATGATAGTGCCTTTCAGATTAACGCGGGTCGAAACGGGGTATTTACTTAACTCGGCACGAACGGCATCAATACCCTTATCCAGGTCGATGTCGATTCCTTTGCCGCCTTCACCAGGCAGACGCAGTTCTTCAGGAATGAGTTCACTTGGACAGTCGTCCATTTTCTCCAACCAGATACCATCTTTGTTGATTTTAGCCTTGATGTTGCGGTCGGCAGAGCAGCTTACGCCCATTCCGATAGGACAACTTGCTCCGTGACGGGGCAGACGAATGACACGGATATCATGGGCGAGATACTTACCGCCGAACTGTGCACCTAGTCCAATCTTATGTGCTTCTTCCATAAGTTTTTTCTCAAGGTCAATGTCGCGGAAAGCACGGCCTGTCTCGTCACCAGTCGTAGGCAGTGAGTCATAGTACTTGATAGAGGCTAGCTTGACCGTCAGGAGGTTTTTCTCGGCAGAGGTACCGCCGATGACGAAAGCAATGTGATAAGGCGGACAAGCGGCTGTACCAAGGTGCTTCATCTCCTCAACAAGGAAGGGTAGTAGTGTGCCTTCGTTCTGAATGGTCGCCTTGGTCATCGGGTAGAAGTAAGTTTTGTTGGCAGAGCCACCACCCTTTGCCACCATTACGAAACGGTACTCAGCACCTTCGCAAGCCTCGATATCAATCTGTGCGGGCAGGTTGCACTTGGTGTTTATTTCGTCGTACATGTTCAGGGGGGCGTTCTGAGAATAGCGCAGGTTGTCCTGTGTGAAGGTATTGAAAACGCCGCGGGAGAGTGCCTCCTCATCCTCAAAGCCTGTCCAAATTTGCTGACCCTTCTCACCATGAATGATGGCAGTGCCAGTGTCCTGACAGAAAGGCAGAATACCTTTGCAAGCTGTCTCGGCATTGCGCAGGAACTGGAGGGCGACGTACTTGTCATTCTCGCTTGCATCGGGATCTTTTAAAATTTGTGCAACTTGCAAGTTGTGCTCGCGACGCAGCATGAACTCCACGTCATGGAAGGCTTGCTGAGCAAGCAAAGTCAAGGCTTCCGGGGAGACTTTTACAATCTCCTTGCCTTCAAACTCACTAACGGTAACACCTTCCTTCGAGAGGAGGCGGTACTCTGTTTTGTCCTCGCCCATCTGGAACATTGGGGCATACTTAAATTCAGCCATAAATGATATAATTTAGTTTGTTGCGAACTTGAATTGGAGCCGTTCTCCGTTAGGCTTAACGGCTTCGATGATATAGATTCCGGGCAGATAGCCGGTAATGGTATAGTTTTGTTTCTGCTGTTGCATATCGACCAACGCTCCTGCACTATTATATACTGCAAGTGTAACAGGCCAAGGCAGATGCAATGTCTTCCCCTCCCAATAGGGCAGAGGCTCCAATACGTTTTTTACTGGCGTGTCTTCGGTAACAATATGCATGGGAATGTCCATTGCGAAACCTTTATACATCTCGCCACAAGGCATCGGTTCGTCCCTCCAGGCATCAGCAAAGCAGATACGCAGACGCGAAGGTCCAGGGGTAGCTGTTGCAGGCACTCGGATGGTGAATGTGTGATTCAATATCTCAGTATTCGCGGTCTTGGCTTTTCCCAGAGAGGTTACTTTCTCGGGCGATGTAGGATCGAAGATACTGTCGCAGTTCCAATCGGCATAGATGACCTCTCGGCAGTAACGCAGGTCATCGTCATTCTGTGCAGCTACAGTTTTCAAGCGGAACGATTTTCCAACTTGCACAATAATGGGAGTAGGTATGCGCACATAGCCGTCAACACTATGTGTAGTGGTACTGTATTCAAGGTCTTGCAGGCAATGTGTAGTGGTGACTGCCGAAAGCCAACGTTTCTCTATTGCTGCATCGCGTTTCTCATCGTCGAGCATCACTAGGCAATAGGCAAAGACTTCTTCTTCGGGCGGTTCGGGAGCATTGTTGAGCACACTCTCCAAGTAGTTGACACGCTTGGAGGCTGACTCGTAATAGGTTATTTTGCTTGTGCTACATGCCTCCACAGCCTTATTAAGTTTATTGAGGGCTTTTGTGTTACCATCTGCTTGATACTGCTCCCGCAGAATCCTTATCTTTTCTGTCTGCTGGATGCCCTCGATGAAACGTTCCCATCGGACACTGCTGCGAGGTCCCGGGTAGATGCAATAGGTGTCGCCAGGAGCGAAAAGTTTAAAGCGACTGTCTGTGAGCGGATTCTCCGGCCAATTCATCCATGACCAATGAAGAAATCCGTCGAAGTTGTTGGCAATACAGAAAACAGGAATGAAGGCGGCTTCGGCTGGAAGGCTGTTGGTGAAGATATTAGGCTTCTTTGTGGAGCAACAGGTGTAGGTCGTAGAGAACCAGCCTTTGGCGCGGCGGTTCTGCAACTCTTCAGCGGAAAATGTCTGCCAAAAGGAAATGCAATAATCTGCTAACTTATCGACTAGTTCCTGATGATAGTGTCCAGCCAAAGCCATACGAAATCCGGGAACGGCTTCCTGTGCCACATTATAGGCTTCCAGCATGTTCGTCACATCGCGCTCGTCCATCGCTATCATCGTCTTCTCAAACCAACCCTTCTCTTGCAAATGAGCTGCAAAGGAAGTGAGGAATGATATCCATAGTTCTTTGTATTCGCTAGCAGAAGTAGTAGTCTTTAGGGCCACTTCCTTCCCCTGAACCTCATCGTAGTAACGGAAAGTCATGTCCCAGGGAATCATTGTGAAACAGTCTATCTGCTTGTCAATGCCGCATGAAGCCATGAACTCCACCCAACGGTCGAAGATGCTGTAATCATAGCTCCAAGAACCATCGCGCTTCTTCGTTGTCTTTATCATAGGGTCGAACTTGTCGTAGCTTTGGCTTCCCCAAGGTTCATAAAAGAGGATGGTGGAAACCACGCTCTGACCAGCTCTTGCCAACAGTTCCATATAGGGACGAAGCAGTTCAAAGTGTTTGTTACTCCATCGCCCTACACTCTCATAACGTGACAAGGAATAAGGCTGCTGCCAGAAATCCAGATGGAAAGCCTGTTCGCCGGGCAGAGGGAGTATGTTCTCCTGAACATTGACGCGCAAGGTAAATTGCTCTTTCACTGTCTGCGAAGATGTTTCTACGATGTCTAAAGTAAGTGTATAGATGCCTGGCTCAGCGTCTCGTGGTACTTCAAGCGTAAGCCATACGGGACGTGTAGTACAGGCAGGAAGCGTCATTGAGTTCTCAAGGTCGATGACATCTGGTACCAGATAGGGAGCCAAGTCGCTAGGGTGAGTACCGCAGGTTTTGAAGTCATCGGTCAAGACATAGCGAAGGAAACGAGCCGTACATTGTGAAGCGGGAATGATGGGACCATCATTGACTATTGACCATTGACCATTGACCATTTGAGTCTTCGCCCAATCCGATGTGCGAAGAGACAACTTTTTGATATATACAGGCGAGAAGAGTATAGCTTCAATACCCACTCGCTCTCCACGCCAGGCATAGACAATCGTATCAGTCTTCACTCGCAGTTGAGGAATCGCTGTCTTCACATAATGCACATCGCGGGAGGCCCAGCTGACATAGAGGCGTTCCTCCAGTTGTTTCCAAAGTTCTTTGTCGGCACGCACCCCGTCATCAGCTTCCGTATAGGGTCTCTCTGCCACTGTGGCACAAAAGCCCGAAATAAGGCTTGCCCACATCAAGAGAGTCAGGAATAGTTTGTCTTTCATAGCTTTCAGCGTTTATTCCTCATAGTGCTCGAAGAGGAAGTCGTTGTAGGGGTACTTTTGGACATGCAGTTCGCGCACCTTGTTGTAGAGGACTTGCTTGAGGGTATCAAACCCCGTTCGCTCCTGAGCAGAGATGAAGAGGCACTGACCGCCGAGACGCGACATCCAGGTGCGTATCAGTTCGTCGAGTGAGACATTGCGGCTGGTAGCTGGCGTCAGGTCATCTGCATCCTTCTCCTCCCATGTGTATGCATCTATCTTGTTGAAGACAATCATCTGCGGCTTCTCACTGCAACCCAAGTCGGCAAGCGTTTTATCCACCACCTTTATTTGTTCCTCAAAGTCAGGGTGACTAATGTCAACGATGTGCAGCAGAAGGTCGGCTTCGCGTACCTCATCAAGAGTTGATTTGAAGGACTCAACAAGGTCCGTGGGAAGTTTGCGGATGAACCCAACTGTGTCGGAAAGCAGGAAGGGCAGGTTGTCCACAATGACTTTGCGTACCGTCGTATCGAGGGTAGCGAAGAGCTTATTTTCGGCAAACACCTCACTCTTAGAAAGGAGGTTCATCAGAGTGCTTTTGCCCACGTTTGTGTAACCCACCAAAGCCACGCGAATCATTCGGCCGCGGTTGCTTCGCTGTGTGGTTTTCTGTTTATCTATTTCTGCGAGACGTTGTTTTAGCAGACTGATGCGGTTCAAGATAATGCGGCGGTCCATCTCGAGCTGCGTCTCACCTGGACCTCTCAATCCTACAGAGCCTTTGCCACCTCCGCTTCCGGAGCCGCCTCCTTGTCGCTCAAGGTGTGTCCATAGTCGTTGCAGACGGGGTAACATATAGCGATACTGAGCCAATTCAACTTGTGTCTTGGCGTTTGCTGTCTGTGCCCGCATCGCAAAAATGTCGAGGATGAGGTTCGTCCTGTCCAGAATCTTTACCTTCAGCTCGTTCTCAATGTTGCGAAGCTGTTTGGCGGAGAGCTCATCGTCAAAGATAACCATCGAGACCTCGCGCTCGGCATCCTCCTCAGCCTGTATATAGGCCCGAATCTCCTGCAGTTTGCCGATACCCAGATAGGTGACACTGTTGGGACCGTTCATACGTTGGGTAAAGCGGCGGATGGTTTTTGCACCTGCCGTCTCGGCAAGAAACTCCAGTTCATCAAGGTATTCCGTTGTCTTGCGCTCGTCTTGATTGGGCGTAATAAGACCTACCAGCACAGCGGTCTCAGGGCTGTCATCGACCACATTGTGGAACTTGACACCCGTCATGCCTTCCTCAAAGGGTAGCGATGAACGAGAAGAATTATAATGTTTGCTCCGGGAGGTCCGCATAGATGGTTTGATTTATCACTTAACCAAGACAACGAGGTATTTGCTGACGCTCCAGAACTTTTGGGCATCGGTTATGTGGATTTCATACAGACCTTGCTTGTCCTTCGTCAGTTGGTAGGAGCCGGCGGGATGCGTGGAGAGCAGTTGAGCACTCTTGCTGTAGAACTTGAGATCCTTGTCGTAGCGGATATCAATCTTCGTGAAATAATCTTTATTGAAGTTGCCGCTTTTGAGTACATCACCGTTTGTCAGAATCTTCTGTTCTTTCAGCTCGCTTTTGGTTCCAAAAACGAACCAGGCTGTGTTCAGTTCCTTGTCTTGAGCCTGTACTTTTTCATTTTTGACACGGTTTTCTTCGGTCAGCGAAGCCACGTCATTGCTCAATCCAGCGATAGCATCACCCTGTGCCTCAATGAGAGCATCCTTTTCTGCCAGGTTTGCCTCAAGTTCCTGGATGCGTGCTGCCTGTGCGTTAATCTGGCTCTGCAGGTTTTCGATGGTCTTCTTAAACTTGGTTGCCTTGATGCTACTGTTCTTAAGTTTCTCCTGCAGTTGTGCAATCATGTCGCGGTTCTGCTGCATAGCCTGCTGAATAAACTCCATATTCTCGCGAATCACCTCACGGCTACTGGCACTTTCAGGGCTGCCATCGGCAATTGTTACACGCCCTTCAGCCTCATTGATACGGCGGATGCCTTCCTGAACCTCATTGAAAGTGCCCATGATGTCATCCAATTCCATGTCTTTCTCGTTGATAATGCGCTGCAAAGAATCACGTTCTTGTTGAACTGCATCTTGTTGTTCACCTGTCAAATTGCAAGCACCCAAACTCAAGGCACAAGCAACGAAAAAAAGAATCTTTTTCATACTATTAATAGTTTATGTTTTCTAATCTATATTCCCTATTCCCTAATCCCTAATCTATCCCAGCCACTACTATCACAAATTCCCCTCGAGGTTCTGTTTCCGTGAAGTGCTGTAAAACCTCCTGAAGCGTACCGCGAATACTCTCTTCATGAATCTTACTTATCTCGCGGCAAACACTCACTTGTCGTTCAGGTCCGAAGACCTCAATGAACTGTGTTAACACCTTCACTATGCGGTGTGGTGACTCGTAGAATATCATTGTTCGTGTCTCTTCCGCGAGAGCCTGCAAGCGCGTCTGTCGTCCCTTCTTCTGTGGAAGGAAGCCCTCGAAGCAGAAACGGTCGCAGGGTAAGCCGCTGCTCACCAATGCCGGTACGAAAGCT
>JAGCNQ010000230.1 GCA_017645845.1 Bacteroidaceae bacterium | reverse complement strand
TGGTACTGGCAGACGCACCGGCCGAAGCCTCAGATTTTCCAGGACATGACGAAATGGACCTACATTGAGGAAGAATGTTTCCGAGTGACAAACGAAGGAACAAAGAATACTGTCGTCTTCTGCGGCATTGACGGTCAGGAGCCTGCCCATTGTCCCATCTATGTCAGGGCAGGGCATCGCTACCGCATCTCTGTGGATTATAGTACCGATGGCTACGAGCCCCGCAAGTTCGGTGATGCGTTCTTCCAGATTTTTGTGCGTGAGGGAGTGCCCCGTCGTATAATGAACAACAGCGGATGTGCTTCTTCTGCGGAATTGTCGCCAGAACCAGTGAAGAACCATCGGCTTACCGTGGATTTCACGGCCACAAACGACCTGATGTATGTCCGGATGAACTTCAATCATGTCAGGGATAGCAACGATTTTGTTTTCCATTTCGACAACTGGATACTGGAGGAGCTGCCTGCTGTCAAGAGCGACCTCATCGACGAACACGGCACACTCTATTTCTACAATGAAGCTGCGGGTCTTTTGCTTGGTCGTGGTGGTCTGTGGGATGCTCAGGCTGCCGTGAAGGCAAATGGCCTTCCGCTCGACATGACCCGCTACGGCAACGGATACGTTATTGATACACACGAGTATGACCCAGGCGATGGGGTGGACGAGCGATACCTCTACTGGTACGAAGGTGCAGAACTAGGTACTGTCTGGATTGACGGAAACGCACAGGTCTGGTACTTCTTCCGACAGGCGGACGGCTGCTACAAGTTGATGAACGACACGGGACTCTTCCTCACCTGCGAACCAGGCGACTCCCTCCTGACGATGCGTCCCGACGTGGACGACTCAAACAAGGGACACTGGAAGCTCATCAAAGCGAACGTTGAGACTGTTAGCAATGTTCCAAGGGATTATTATTAGAGAAGAAGGGCTTTTCATATTTCATAGTAGATATTCTCGCACGCATTAGCGGCAAGGAGCGGTGATAGTTATTTTCCTGAACGGAGAGTTGCCAACAAAGTTCTCTCCTTCAGATCCCTCGCGAGTCAGGTTGGAGCGGACTGGCACTCAGGTCGGGGTGGATGAAAGGCGACCCTAAAGGGTGGATTTTGTGAACCCTAAGGTTTACACTTGCGAACCCTAAGGTTTACAAATGTGAAGCCTAAGGTTTGCAAAATGGCCCCCCAAAAAAGGCTTTTTACCTTCGTCGAGCTACTTCTGCACTCGGAAATGCTCAAATATATTTGGTATTTCACTCGCTTATTCGTAACTTTGCAGCATGAAAATTGAAATTGATCAGGGTTCGGGCTTCTGCTTCGGTGTGACGCGCGCTATTGGCAAGGCGGAAGAGGAACTGGCCAAAGAGGAACAGCTCTATTGTCTGGGTGATATTGTTCACAATGGTAAGGAGTGCGACCGTCTGCAGCAGATGGGACTGGTGACAATCAACCATCAGCAGATGAAGGATATTCACAATGCCAAGGTCTTGTTGCGCGCTCATGGCGAGCCGCCTTCGACCTATGCTCTTGCCCGTGAGCATGGCATAAATCTCATTGATGCTACCTGTCCTGTTGTGCTGCACTTACAAGAGCGCATCAAGAAGGAATATGACAAAGACCCCTCTAAACACTCCGTGCCCCCGTCGCTAACGCTCCCCAATTGCTCCGCTTCTAACGGGCAATTGCCCCTTAAAGGGGAGACTTCCTCCCTCCCTTTAGGGGAGGGCAGGGGTAGGTCCAAGCAGATTGTCATCTTCGGAAAGAAAGGTCATGCTGAGGTAATCGGGCTAGTCGGACAGACAGAAGAAACGGCCATTATCATAGAGTCGGCAGATGAAGTCAGGAAGCTGGACTTTAACCGCGACATTTGCCTCTATTCCCAGACAACGATGCCGCTTGATGAGTTCCGCAAGATAGTTGAATACGTTCAGCAGCATATCAGCCCGGAAGCTACTTTTACCTATTATGACACTATTTGCCGTCAGGTTGCAAACCGTATGCCCAATATCCGCGAGTTTGCTCTCAAGCATGATGTCGTGCTTTTTGTTTGCGGCAAGAAGAGCAGCAACGGCCGTGTCCTCTTCAATGAGTGTCACGAGGCGAATCCTCGCTCATATATGATAGATACAGCCAGCGAAATTGATGTCCGCTGGCTGCAAGGTTGTGATTCGATTGGCATCTGTGGTGCCACGAGTACTCCCAAATGGCTAATGGAGGAGTGCAAAGTAAGAATCGAGCAGTTGCTTGGCTGCTACGAATGATGTCCTTTCACCGCGAAGCACACCCTGCTCTGCAGCTTGCAGCATGTCGGCAATTGTGGGATTGTGATAGAAGTTGCCCATCAGTTGCTCGTTGATGCTTTCGTACATCCAGTATTTTGCTTGTTCCGCACGGCGGTACTCGAAGTAACCGCTTTTCTTTACGAAGTCGAGATAGCTATAGACCATATCCCATACTTCCTTGATACCATAGCCATAGAATCCGCTGTAGGTTAGGACTTGTGGGGCCCAACCGCTTTCTGGTAGGGGAAAGAGATGCAAAGCGTTGCGGAAGTGTGTTGCGGCAAGTTTGCACTTATCGACGTTGTTTCCGTCGCATTTGTTGATGATGATGCCGTCTGCCATTTCCATGATGCCGCGCTTGATGCCCTGCAGCTCGTCGCCAGTACCGGCAAGTTGGATGAGCAGGAAGAAATCGACCATGGAGTGGCAAGCCGTCTCACTTTGTCCCACACCGACTGTCTCGACGAAAATCTTATCGAATCCTGCAGCTTCGCACAGGATGATGGTCTCACGCGTCTTGCGTGCCACACCGCCCAAACTGCCAGCTGACGGGCTGGGACGGATGAATGAGTCGGGATGTACGCTGAGCTTCTCCATACGTGTCTTGTCGCCAAGTATGCTGCCCTTAGTTCGCTCGCTGCTTGGGTCGATAGCCAAGACGGCCAGACGTCCTCCATGCTCTTTGAGAACGTGGATGCCGAACTCGTCGATGCTGGTACTCTTACCTGCACCAGGAACACCGCTGATGCCGATACGCACGCTGTTCCCAGAGTGTGGCAGACACTTCTCAATAACCTCTTGCGCGACAGCCTGATGTTCGGGAATGGTGCTCTCAACCAATGTCACAGCTTGTCCCAGGATGGTGATGTCACCTTTGAGGATGCCTTCCACATAGTCTCCTGCAGAGAGGTGACGCCGCATGAAACGTTTGCGGTTGAGATGGGGATTGACGGAGGACACGGGTCCTACGCCGCTGTTCACGGTCAAGCCTGCATATTCGGGATTGTTCTCAGGATGTTCCATATTTGTTTAATTAAGAATGAAGAATGAAGAATGAAGAATTAAGAATTGAGAGTTAAGAGTGAAGAATTCAAGTAAGAGACTCTATTCCCTAATCTTTAATCTCTAATCTTGTTTCACTTCTACATTTATATATTGCTTAGCCTGCTTGGGTGCGTCTGTGATGAGCAGGACACGCATACGTCCTTTGCTTTTATGCAGGTATCGGGTAGTGACGCTTATTTTCAGTTTTGTGCTTTTTCCCGGGCGGATTGTGCTTTCAGCTATTCTGACGCTAAGTGCTTTGTTGAAGACTTGAACCTGTTGTATGTGCAGGTCGCTTTTCCCTGTGTTGGTCAGGATGATGTTGCGGCTGATTTCTTTCTTCCCGTTTGGGATGGTCATATCGACAGACGACTCGCTGACGGAAAGTTCTGGAGCGACAGCGAGCGCTTTCTCATCCATATAGGAAAAGTTCGGCAGCAGGATGGCGGAGACGAGTATCTCGTTTGTCTCTCCGATTTTGTCACCAAGATAACGTGAAAGATAGATGCTGGTTTGGTTGAGTCCCAACTGGCTGAGTTTATTACTGTCGAGAGTGAGACGTATGGTTCCGACCTTGCCGGCTGGGATGTCTTCTGGTTCACATTCTGCGGAGAGATAGGAGGGCAAGTGCATCAACTCGGGACGGTAGGCAGTGTGGTCTGTGTTCAACACACGCAGTTCTGCTGTCGGATGGTCTCCGCGGTTGACATCCTCAAACTCCACAGTATTTGTCACTAGTCGCACGTTGCCAAGGTCAATGGGGAACTCGTCGCTGTAGTCATGCACCTCGGTCACGACGGTGCCCTGAATGCCAATGTAACCAGGCTTGTCTGAGGCATTCGTCAGCACCTCAACCTCTTTGTAAAAAGAACCTAACAATTTGGCATTGAAAGTCAGCTCTATTTCACCACGAGAACCTGGAGCAATAGGAGACTTGGGGAAGGACACGTCAATACAGTCGCATGATGCCTTTACCTCCTTGATAAGCAGAGGCTTGTCGCCCTTGTTCGTAAACCCGAGGCTGAACTTTCGGGGTGTTTGGAATGCCACTTCTCCCGCCTTCTTGATGTCCGTGTCGGGCACAAAGCGAGGCTGTGCCAAAGCCATTGAAACGGTGGAAAGATACAATAGGAAGAAAGCCAGTTTTCTCCCAATCCTTATCCCGGAAGAGGGGGACGTCCCCCTCCTGTTTATTATCTGTTTTCTGTTATCTGTTACCATTTTCTCTGCAAAGATACAAAGAATTTATGAATTATGAATTGTGAGTTATGAATTAATTCGTATCTTTGCAACAACTATGAATTCTGAACTATGAACTATGG
>JAGCNQ010000229.1 GCA_017645845.1 Bacteroidaceae bacterium | reverse complement strand
TATTCGGCAGGTTCTCCGTTCTTGTCGGCATAGATGCGGAAGACGCTGAAGTCGCATGTCTGGCGCGGCCACATCCAGTTGTCGGTGTCGCCGCCGAACTTGCCCATTGTTTCCGTTGCTGTGAAGACAAGACGAATGTCACGATAGACTTTATAGTAGCTTACGTAGAAGGCATTGTTCTCGTAGTAGGCCCTGACCATACAGTCGAGTCCCGGGTTGGCTTCTTGCAGCTCCTTTTCCACAGCACCCATGATGCTGTCGGTGTATTGTTTGTCGAGTTCCGCAGTCGATTCGCCAGGATGTGCTTCATAGACAGCGTTGAGTGCCCGCATGATGCGGCCCGTGCATTCTTCCGTGCGTTGCAGGAATTTCACGAAGAGTCCTTCTGCCGGACGTTCCTCCTTGCGTGAGTGTGCCACAAAGCCGTTTGTAAGGATGTCATCCTCTGGTGTAGAGAGGCTTTGGATAGCCCCGTAGCCACAATGATGATTAGTGAAAACCAGACCGTCGGGACTGACAACGACTCCAGAACAAAAGTCGCTGAAATCTACCACGCAGTCTTTTAGGCTGGCGTGTGTGGTGCTATAGAGTTGGTCGGGCGTGAGTTGCAAGCCGAGACTTTGCATCGCATCGGCTGTCTTCTCGTCGATTTTGTTCAACATCCACATGCCTTCATCGGCATGGGAAAAGGATGAAAGCGCGCACACGGCAACGCAAAGGATTGTCTTCTTCATATTTGTTGTTTAATTTATTTATATGGAACTGAAGGGAATTGAAAGGAATTGAAAGGGAGTTATAGGGACGATAGTTTTGGCCCTAATGGTATTGTCCTTTTAACTTCCTTTTAACTTCTTTTCCATTCGTTTTCATTTCTTTGGTTTTCTTCTTGCCCAGCCCTCTTCGCTGAAGTCAGGTATTTCGCCTTTCAGTTCCTGACTTTTTTTGTCGGGTTTGTCGGGATGCAGGAACTTCATCCAGTCCTCTTTTTTATATTTACGGCCACGAGGCTCGGTATAGCCGCGTTCTTCGCGAGAAGGTTTAGCTACCAACGGGCGATTGCCCCGAGGGGGGAGGCTTTTTTTCTTGTGCGATTGTTTGGACGGAACTTCCTTTTGCTCTTTGAATGGGGAACTCCCTTTGTGCCGCTTTCTCCCTTCCTCCTCGGGGGAAGGGTTGGGGGAAGGAGCGGCAACATCAACGACTACGCTTCTTCCCTTGACTGTTACTCCATGTTTCAGTCCCTTCAAAACGCGATCCAGATCTGCTTCACGCACTTCGATAAAGGAAAAATTCTTCATCAGGTCGATACGACCTACGGCTACCTTGTCGCCCTGCACATTCTTGTTGAGAAGGCCGATAATCTCACGGGCATACATGCCGTCTATCTTGCCGACATTGAGGAAAAGGCGGACATAGCCCTCTTCGGCAACTCGCTTCTTGTCTTTAGAGCGGGAAGACTTCCCTTCTCCCTTGGAGGATGATGTGGGAGCCTCTATCTCGGGTGCGTTGGCGTAGTACTGGAGGAAACGGCCGAATTCGCGCGAGAGTACACGCCGGATGAGGTCGTCTTTGTCGAGCCACTCCCAGCGCTTCTGCACTTCGTTCATGAAGGGAGCAATCTCTTCCTCATCAACCTCCACGCGTTCTATATCGTCGATGACGTGGTAGAGCTGCTTTGTGCAGATATCGCGTGGCTCGGGCAACGTACCTTGCTCGAAGGTCTTCTGTATTTCTTTCTCCACCAACTTTATCTTGCTGCGTTCGCGTATACCAATGATGCAGATACTTGTACCTTTCTTGCCTGCGCGTCCGGTTCGGCCCGAGCGGTGGGTATAGTTCTCCACATCGTCCGGCATACCATAATTGATGACGTGTGTCAGGTCATCCACGTCGAGACCGCGTGCAGCAACATCCGTAGCCACGAGTAGCTGTATGCGGTGACGGCGAAATTTCTGCATCGTCAGGTCGCGTTGTTGCTGCGAGAGGTCGCCGTGCAGAGCATCGGCATTGTATCCGTCGCGAATCAGGTTGTCTGCCACCTCCTGCGTTTCCATTCGGGTTCGGCAGAAGATGATGGCGTAGATGCGGGGATAGTAATCCACCACACGTTTGAGGGCGAGATACTTGTCTCGCACGTGTACCATATAATATATGTGGTTCACGTTCTCGGCGCCTTCGTTGCGACTGCCCACCTGAATCTGTTTGGCATCCGTCAGGTAGTTCTGTGCAATACGTTCTATCTCGCGACTCATGGTGGCGCTAAAGAGTAGTGTGCGGTGCTCGCTTGGGATGCCCTCCAGAATGTTGTCCAAGTCTTCTTGGAAACCCATTGAGAGCATTTCGTCTGCTTCGTCAAGCACAACATAATGCACATTGGAGAGGTCACAGGCTCCGCGTTTCATCAAGTCCATAAGTCTGCCGGGAGTTGCCACGATGATATCTACTCCATGCTTCAGGGCACGTATCTGCGGCTCGATGTTTGCACCGCCATAAACTGCCAAGATGCGTATATCGGGCAGGTATTTGCTGAATCCTTCCATGTCATCTGCTATCTGCAGGCAGAGTTCGCGCGTCGGACTCAGAATAAGCACAGAGGGCAAAGAGGAAACAGAGTTTATATTGTTTTCATTGTTCCCATTATTCTCATTATTCCCATTCAACAACTGTAGCAACGGTAGTCCGTAAGCTGCCGTTTTTCCTGTTCCCGTCTGTGCCAAAGCCACCAGGTCGGTGTCGTTGTTCAGCAAATGCGGAATCACTTCCTCCTGTACTGGCATTGGGTGTTCGTATCCCAGTTCCTCAATGGCTTGCAAAAGCGCTTCTGCAAGTCCTAATTCCGAAAAGTTCTTCATATCGGCCGCAAAAGTACGAAACAAAGTTGAAAGTTGAAAGTTGAAAGTTGAAAGTTTTTTTGTAATTTTGCAGCAATGAAGGAAAGAACAAACCGAGAACAGAGCGAAAGCTTGCTTTCAAGCTATGCCGAGGAGCAGCCTGTTCTTACTCGTCAGAGCAAGATAGGATTGGTGTTGGAAGGCGGCGGTATGCGTGGCTTATTCACAGCGGGCGTAATGGATGTGATGATGGAGCATGACATCCGTTTCGACGGTATCGTGGGTGTCTCGGCAGGTGCTACGTTCGGATGCAACTACAAGTCGCACCAGATTGGTCGTGTCCTACGTTATAACGTACGCTTCAAGGACGATCCGCGCTACATGGGACTTCGTAGTCTGTTGCGTACCGGCGACCTGGTTGCAGCAGAATTCAGCTACCACACTTTGCCGAACGAGCTGGATGTCTTCGATGTCGAAACTTTCAACAATGACCCGACGGAGTTTCATATTGTCTGTACAGATGCATTGACGGGAGAACCTGTTTATCATCGCATTGACCATGTGAATGACGAAGAACTCGACTGGATTCGTGCCTCAGCCTCTATGCCACTTGTTTCACGTCCTGTGAGCCTTGATGGTCATCTTCTGCTCGATGGTGGCATAAGCGACTCCATACCTCTTCGTTATTTTCAGGAGTTAGGGTTTGACAGTAATGTTGTTATCCTGACACAGCCCAAAGGATTCTATAAGAAGAAGACAAAGCTCATGCCACTCTTTCATCTTTTTATGCGTAAGTATCCCGCCATTGTGGAGGCAATGTCACGTCGCCATCTTATGTACAATGATGAACTTGCTTACCTCGAAGAGCAGGAGCGGCAGGGTAATATCCTGCTCATTTGTCCGCAAGATTCCCTACCCATCGGTCGTACTGAACAAGATGAAACCAAGATGCGCTGTGTCTATGCGATGGGACGACAGACAGGTGAGGCGATGCTCCCTGCAATATTGACATTCATTAATAAAAAATAATAATATGAGAAGACATTCCTTAAGCAGCCTGCTCGCGATAGTTTGTCTGCTTGCAATGAGCCTGATGCCTGTTATGGCCCAGGACCATGATGTAAAAATTGAGTTCATCACGTCATCTATTGTCCATGTAGTCAAAGGAAAACCAACAAAGAGTCTTGTGGTGACAGCCAAGCCCGAATATGTTGCTGTGACCCACAAGGATAACGTATGGAGCAGCAGTGAGTTAACGGTAAAGTTAGACCCAGTTATGATGGGCCTTACGTTTATGACGAGAAAGGGCAAGGTGCTCCTTAAGGAAATGGGATGGAGTTTGATAAGGAAGAATACCGGAGAATTTCAAGTAAGTCAAACCTTCTCCCTCGACAAAGACGAGGCAATCTATGGACTAGGCACCATCCAGAACGGTAAGATGAACCGGCGCGGTGAGAGGAAACGCATGGAGCAGTCGAACCTTGAAGACTTCCAGAATGTGTTACAGAGCATCAAGGGATGGGGACTTTATTGGGAGAACTACTCTCCTACGCTTTTTGAGGACAATGAAAGAGGAATGACCTTCACCTCCGAAGCGGGTGAGGGTGTCGATTACTACTTTATGTACGGCGGTAATGCAGATGGAGTGATAGCCCAGATGCGCTACCTGACGGGTGACGTACCCATGTTCCCTTTATGGACTTATGGTTATTGGCAGTCGAAGGAGCGCTATAAGACAGCCCGCGAGACAGAGAGCATCGTCGATAAGTACCGCGAACGTCATGTGCCCCTCGATGGCATTATCCAAGACTGGCAGTATTGGGGGAGCAACTACTTGTGGAATGCTATGGACTTTATGGCCGAAGAGTTCTCAAACGGCAAGCAGATGATAGATAATGTTCACAGGAAGCATGCCCACTTTATGATTAGCATTTGGGCAAGCTTCGGACCTATGACTAAACAATTCCGCGAGTTGGAGGAGAAGGGCTTACTGCTTCCCATTGAGACATGGCCGCAGAGCGGTATCTCACATGTATGGCCGCCACGGATGGACTATCCTTCGGGCGTGAAAGTATATGATGCTTTCAGTCCTGAGGCCCGCGACATCTACTGGAAATATCTTAAGACTCTATACGACTATGGTACTGATGCGTGGTGGATGGACTCGACCGACCCCGACTTCTTTAATCCTAAGGAGAGCGACTACAATCATAAGGTATATGGTGGCACTTGGCGCTCCCAGCGCAACGCTTTTCCACTAGAGACCGTACGTGGCATCTATAAGTCACAGCGTCAGGATGACAGGGGTAAGCGCGTCTTTATTATGACTCGTTCTTCGTTCGCCGGACAGCAGCATTATGGTTCGAATATGTGGAGCGGCGATGTCAATTCTTCATGGGAAATGTTGCGCAAGCAGGTGCCTGCAGGGCTCAGCTTTTCCTTAACTGGCAATCCGAACTTCAATACCGATATTGGAGGCTTTTTCTGCGGAGCGTACAACACAAAAGGACCTGGTTCTGCGCCAAAGAATCCCCAGTTTCAGGAGCTCTATGTGCGGTGGATGCAGTACGGTTTGTTCTGTCCCGTCTTCAGAAGTCATGGTGCAGATGCGCCCCGTGAGATATGGCAGTTCGGCGAGAAAGGAGAACCTGTTTATGATGCCATTGAGAAGACTATCCGCCTGCGTTACCGCTTTATTCCTTATTTATATAGTACTGCTTGGCAGGTGACATCGAATAACGACAGCTACATGCGTCCGTTATTCGCCGACTTCGCACAAGATAGGGCTGTTTGGGATATGACGGACGAGTTTCTTTTCGGGCGAAGCATACTTGCCAGCCCCATTGTTAATCCTCAATATACGGAGGAGAAGATTATCCGTACCGATGCCATGACGGGGTGGAATAAAGGACAACAGACAGCAGACAACGGACAGCGGACGGTTAACTGGGCGGAGCCGAAAACCACCTCGGTCTATCTCCCTAAAGGTGCATCATCTGCGACAGGGGTTAAGGTTAAAGGTTGGTACGATTTCTGGACAGGGAAGCGCTATAAAGGAGGTCAGACCGTCACCATCGAGACGTCCATCGACCGCGTGCCGATGTTTGTTCGTGCAGGCAGTATCTTACCTCTCGGCCCCGAGATGGAATATGTAGGTGAGAAGGCCTGGGATAACCTGGAGCTGCGCGTTTATCCTGGTGCCGACGGCGAGTTCGTGCTCTATGAGGATGAGGATGACTCGTACAACTACGAGAAGGGTCAATATGCAACCATCACCTTCTCATGGGACGATGCCAGGAAGACTTTGACCATCGGCGAGCGCAAAGGAAGTTATCCGGGAATGCTGCAGTCAAGGAAGTTCTCCATTGTACTTCCTTATGGAAAAGCCACAGAGATTGACTACAATGGTACCGAGAAAAAGATATCATTGTAACCCGCGAAAGGTTATTGTCGGCTGTTGGTGTATGCTATCATTTCGAGGACCTCTGTGACGTATTGTGAGTCCTTCTCCCACTTCTTAGTCTTGTAGGTGAAAGCGTATTGTTTGCCGCTTTCCATTGTCAGTTCTATGGTCAGTGGGACATTGCTTGCAAAGAGTCTGGCATATATTCCCCCCGGGCAGTCGATATGCACCCGTGTGTTGAAACGTGAACCGTTGCGCTCCTGGAAGAATAGCTCGTACTGCGTCGTAGAGTAGTCCACGTCTCCTGCAGAAAGTCGTACGCTCTTCACGCGCCCCATCGGCGAAGTCAGGGTCAT
>JAGCNQ010000228.1 GCA_017645845.1 Bacteroidaceae bacterium | reverse complement strand
GCTTTGAGTTCGTCGGAAAGTTTGCAAACTTCCATATTGCCGGTGTGGTAGGCGGCATTGTCCCAGAAGGGACTGTTGTTGGAGTAAGGCTTGAAGGTCCACTCGTTGTCGGGGTCGGTTGTGTAGGTTGCATCAGCTGCTGCAATGAGCGGGTGACTTTCCTGCCACTGTGTGTTGACCTGTTTGATGATGCTGACAACGGCATCAGGAGCAGGAAGGTTGTAGGTGGGAGACTGCTTGGTGCATGCTGTCAGAGAGAGGGCGGCTGCTATGATTGGAAGATATTTTTTCATTATCAATCAAAAATAAATAATTAACAATTAATAATGTTATTCCCAATAGAGGATTTGCTTGTTGATATGCCACTTGTGATCCTTCGGGAAGTCTTCAGCTTCCCAGGCCTTCTTGGAAGTCCAAGGTTCTGCAGGATCGGTCCAGAACGGGTCGTCGGCTGGCAAGCCAAGCGGCAGGAATGCCAGCGAGGTCATGTAGAGCGAACCGTTGTTGGTATAGATATCGGCTACATTAGGATGAGAACCCACGAAACCGATGGTCAGGAAATCTCCCTTGTTGAAGTTGGTTGGAGTGGTGGCTGGAGTAGCCGAAAGACCGAGTTCGTAAAGGTCGGCGGCATACATGCGTTTCATGACGGCAGTGATGGCAGCACGGACCTGTCCGTTCGTGAGCTGGTTTGGCAAACGTTTCTGCCAAGCCATCATAGCTAAGGGCTGGAAGACAGCAAGACGATAGGGGATACTGCGTCCGAAGACAGGGTAGGTGCCTTCGGGCGAAACCATGCGTTCGAGGATGCAGCTGAATTTCTGCATGCGTTCGCGAATCACGCCGAGTCGATAGGTGGGTCCCTGTGTCTTATAGGTAACAGGATCGACGCTGTGAATGAGGTAGCTATTGTTGGGCTGAACGTCGCATACCATCTCGACACATTCGGCATACATCGGATGAATGACGTACGAATTGTAGTAATCGAACGCAAACGAAGGGCCGTCGGCATACCATCCGTCGCCGATATACCACTCCTCGGCTTTGTTAACAGCCGTCTTGATGCGGAAAGCATCGTAGAGCGGGCCATCAAAGCCTTCTTTCTGCAGATCGACACCGGCCTTCTTGAGCGAAGCCTCGGCTTTCATGAGGAAACACTCCTCCATGCCGCAGAAGAGGAACCAGTTCTGATAGGGAGGATCGTAGCGGTGGAGCTTCTGCATCTCACGCACGTAGCGTAGCTTGGTTTCGACGCTGAGTGGTTCCCAAAGGGCATCCCAGCCTCGATGGAAACTCTCGACAACGTAGGCGGCATCGACAAGCGTCTGTCCTCCTGAACCCCAACCCAGATAGTCGGGACTGGCTGGATCGACAGCGTTTGCGTAAGCCTTGAGAGCCCATTCGCGCAATTGCTTGCGTTGTAATCCCTCGGGAGTTTCGTCATCAGGCAGCGAGAGCCAGGGGGCAAGACCTGCCATCAATCGACCAAAAGCTTCCATATAGGTCACTTTCTTATTGCGTCCATCCCAGGTGGGCGATACTTCAAGGTTGCCGTTCTCGTAGGTCATCACCTGTTGTAGACGTCCGTCGGCCATCGGTTCCAGGACTGGTTGAGCCATGCGATAGAGCAAGGCAGTCCACACTTCGCGGTCGGAAGGTGTCTTGACGACCTTCTTCTTGGCCGAGGCGGGAACGGCTACCAGCATCAGGACGAGAAGGATGGCAGCAGACAAAATGTTGTGTTTTTTCATATAATAAATTATAAAAGGTAGTGAAAAGGAGAGGCGCCTTGGAGGGCATAGCCTCGCATGACACCTCTCCCGAATACACACATATTAATTACTAAACCTAGGAACTAAGTTTCATTAGATTTAATATCCGGGATTCTGCTGAAGATCGGCATCTTTGTTCAGCTGTATCTCCGACAGAGGAATTGGGAGCAGACAGTGCTTGTTGGCATCAAAACCAGTGATGGCTTTGCTCTGGGTAGCCTCTGCATATTTCGACATCATCATCTGGACGCGCTCAGCCAACTTGCCAGTGCGGCAGAGGGTGTAGCGACGGTTCTCCTCGCCAACGAGTTCGCGGATACGCTCGTCAAGCAGGAAGTCCAAGCTCATGTCGGCAGCAGTTACAGCTCCGGCAGTGGCATTGCCTGTTTCTTCGCGATATGTCTTGAATGCACGGTCGCGCAGTACGTTGATATCCTCGGCTGCTCCTGACATGTTGTTCTGCATAATTCGAGCCTCGGCACGAAGCAGATAGGCATCAGCAAGGCGCATGATGGGCCAGTCCTTGACAATGGCATAGCCAAAATCGTCGGTTGGATCATAGCCACCCCACTTGGTGGTGTGTGGGTACATCACGTTCAGGGTATCGTTCACAGTCCAGTAAGCGCGGTCACCTGTCTTCACAGAAATTGACTGTGCTCCAGCAGTTCCTTCATCCACGCGGAAACCGTCCTTTACATAAATGTTGTCGCTGAAACCAGGCTTGTTGTAGTACAGGATGCGACGGATGTTGTTGTTCGAGTTGCGGATGTCACCCTCCTTGTAGATGGCGTATTTCACATAGTTGCTCAGACGGAGACGGCCATTGCCACGACCACCAATAGAGTCGGCGTTAACCATACCATTGATCTTATGGAAGGCAGCCACCCAGTTGCGGCGTTGCTGCGGACTGTCGATAGTGCCACCCGTTACGTCGCGGTTATACTCCATTTGGAATACCCAGATACCCTCGGTGTTGCCCTGTGAGCGGCGCTGATTGCCCCAGCGGAACATGTCACTGTAGTAGTCGCCGTTGTCGGCGAGAAATACGCCGTAACGTTTATCGATGAGCTTGTAGTTGCCGCTGTTGATGGTGGCGCTGACGGCAGCCTCGGCTTCGCTATACTTGCCCATACGGTTGAAAGCTTCGCCAGCAAGAATGCGGGCACAGTCCTTGTTGATACGGCTCTCAGTAGCCGTTTTGCCTACCTCTGGCAGGTTGGCGATAGCATCGTTCAGGTCAGCAGTGATGACAGCATCAATCTCTGAGACAGCATTGCGGGTGAAGTCGGTGCGCGGTTCTGCCTTGCTCTCGGTGATAAGGGGTACATTGCCCCAAAGGGTGACGAGCAGGTTATAGCTGTAGGCGCGGAAGAATTCTGCTTCTCCTTTAGCTGCAGGATCTACTCCCTCGGTATTGATGATGATGTTGGCACTGTTGATAATGCTGTAGAGATTCTCCCAGAGGAAGCTAACACCACCATTCTCGGCGTTCAATGAACCATACTGGAAGAAAGGAACCTCAACACCCTCGGTGTCGCCAGGAGCGCCCACGTCGGTGCCGTCCTGCCAGATGCCGGTGAATCCCTGACGGCTGGACATGCCCCAGAGGGCAGCATACTTATAGTGTAGGCCGATAAGCTTGGCGTTCACGTCTGTAACATCTGTGCCATATTGTGAAAACAAGTTTTCATCGAGATAGCTGTCGCTGCAAGCGGAAAGGCCGAT
>JAGCNQ010000227.1 GCA_017645845.1 Bacteroidaceae bacterium | reverse complement strand
GGCAACATAGGACTGAATGGTGTCTATTTCCCAAATGCTGATGAATCGCACTACGTGGACGGCATTATCACTCAGAACGGACAAGAGATACTCTTGCTCAACGGAAGGTATCATGAACAGAACGGCCAGGGAAAGATGAACGGTGAGGCAACTTTCCAGAGAGTGCCTTTCGACATCCTGAATGCTTTCATGCCAGACGGCCCGTTCGAGATGTCCGGCTATGCATGGGGGAACTTCACGGTGAGTGGCCGTACGGACAATCCCATTCTAAATGGAGAACTGCGAACGGACTCTCTTCACATCAAGGCCGACAGCTATAACGTGAATTTGCAGATACCCGACCATACGATTACTGTGGAGGGCAGCCGCCTCAACCTCAACCGAATCGAGGCATATGCTGCAGGCAAGACGCCGCTGGTGCTCGATGGTAATATTGATTTCAGTAACCTGGAGCGTGTGCAGTTGGATATGAATGTAAGAGCCAACAACTACCAACTCATCAATGCTCCGAAGAAGCAGGGCTCGTTGGCTTACGGCAAAGTGTTCGTCAACCTTGGCGGACGGCTTTGGGGAACACTTTCCGACCTCAAGATGCGCGGACGGTTCGATGTGCTCGGCAGTACGGATGTCAGCTGCGTCCTCACCGATACGCCTCTTACCGTTGATGACCAACTCTCGGACATCGTCACCTTCTGCGACTTTACTGACACAATTGCTGCAGAGCCTTTGGATGTGAAACGTCAGAACCTCGACATCCAGATGAATGTGAGCATCGCAGAGACGGCACAGATACATTGCTTCCTAAGTGATAACGGTAAGGATTTCATAGACCTGCAGGGTGGGGGAGAGATGACGCTGACCTATGACCTCCAGAATGACATGCAACTTTGGGGTCGCTATACCATTATGAAAGGTACGATGCGCTATTCGCTGATGGCAATTCCGCTAAATGATTTCCAGATAGCGCAGGGCAGCTATGTCGAGTTCCAGGGCAAGATGATGAACCCCCGTCTCAGTATCAATGCCAGCGAGCGTGTCAGAGCTACAGTCACAGAGAACAGCGTGCCGCGCAATGTGGCGTTTGATGTTGGACTGGCCATCAGTCGGACACTTGAGGATATGGGACTGGAATTTACCCTTCAGGCTCCAGAAGACCTGACCGTGCAAAACCAGCTGACTGGAATGACTGCTGAAGAACGCGGACGTGTGGCTGTCACGATGCTCGTCACGGGCATGTATGTCACGGATGATTCAGAGACGAATGGCGGTTACAACTATGCCAACACCCTTAATGCCTATCTGCAGAGTGCCATCAACGAGATTGCCGGTAAAGCGCTGAGCACAGTTGATGTTAACTTCGGTATTGCAAGCGGAACCTCCGAAGCTGGTACGTCAACAACCGACTATAGCTTCAGCTTCGCCAAGCGATTCTGGGGCAACCGTATCAGCGTCATCATAGGCGGTAAGGTCAGCACAGGTCGCGATGCCGTCAACACAGGACAGACAATCATCGACAATATCTCCATAGAGTACCGTCTCGACAAGTCGGGCTCGCGCTACGTCAACCTTTTCTACGACAACAACTACGAGTCGTTGCTCGAGGGACAGGTCACCAAGATGGGTGGCGGCATTGTGCTGCGCAAGAAGGCCGACAAACTGGGCGAACTCTTCATATTCAAGAAAACGCCACAACCTCTCGCCCGACCTGAGGAAAAGCGGACAGAAAACATAAAAGCACCTGAATGAATAAGAAACAATATAGAATATTATCTCTGTTTTGCCTGCTCGTTTCGGCTTGTACCCTTACGAAAAGTCTGCCAGAAGGCGAGACACTTTATCGTGGCATCAAGAGCATTGACTATGATAAGGTGCAGGGGGCAAAGGGCAAGGGGCAAGAAACAGGTGTCATCACCGCTTTGGCCGATGCTTATACGACGGTAGAGGGATTGCTCAGTGGCGATGCCTCTGTACTGAAGTCTGAAGAGATGGTCGGTAAGGCTGTGCGCGACAGCATCCGTCGTGCTTCGGAGAAAGACAAGGTTGCATACGAATCGGCCCGCGAAGAGGTGGAGGCAGTGCTCTCCTACACTCCCAATGGCGCTTTCATGGGGAGTAGTTTCGTGACGCATCCTTTCCCCATCAAACTGCTCATCTATAACCGCTATGCCGGTAGCAAGCATCGTTTCGGCAAGTGGATGTTCAACAGTTTTGCTGCCTCGCCTGTATTGATGAGCAATGTCAATCCCCGTTTGCGTTCTACTGTTGCGCAGAACACCCTTCGCAGTCGCGGTTACTTCCGTGCACAGACTTCTTACGATATATTGCCCGATCAGCGCGACACGTTAAAGGAGCGGGTACGCTACAATATCCATCCCGGTCCGCTCTATCATTTGGACAGTATCGAATATCGGAACTTCCCACCGCAGGCCGACAGCATCATCCGCAACAGCCCGGAGGCTTCGGTTTTACATCGTGGTGATCCCTTTAGCGTGGTCAGTCTTGAGGCAGAGCGTACACGCATCGTTGGTGCTTTGCGCGAGCAGGGGTACTATTATCAGCGAAACGAGTACATCAATTTCCGGGCTGATACACTTCAGACACCTATGTTAGTGAAGCTGCAAGTGCAACCTTCGCTCACTACGCCGAAGGAGGCGATGCGTCCTTATCATATTGGAAACACACGTATCAACATCTATAAGTATGGCGACCGGAAGATTGTAGATTCTCTCGTCATGCGTGGCGGTGCGTTTTTCGGTTACAGCCGTCCTCTCGTCCGTAAAGAGAACGCGCCTTCTCCTATGAAAGGGGTTAAGGGCTTCTTGTTGCGACCTCGATCCGTGTGGCGCTCCATGCTCTTCCGCAAGGGTGACCTCTACAATCAGTCCTTGGGCGAACTGATGCAGGACGGACTGGCATCCATGAATGTCTTCTCGTCGCTACGCATCAACTATGTGCCAAGAGAAAAGACCCTCTCTAACTCCCCCTTAGAGGGGGAAGACAAACAAGAAGCCTCCACTTTAAGGGGAGATTTGGAGGGGTCTGATACTCTCGACATTGTTATCAATGCTACACTTGATAAACCCTACGATGCAGAGTTCCAGGGCAATGTCACGACGAAGACGGGAGGACAGATAGGCCCTGGGGCCAGCTTCTCTTTCTCCAAGCACAATGCCTTCCGGGGAGCTGAGACATTGACATTCAAGGTGTGGGGCTCTTATGAATGGCAGACAGGTGCAAATGTCGAGACCAAGAGTTCGTTGCTCAATTCCTACGAGTATGGGCTCAGCGGTTCACTCTCCTATCCGCGTTTCCGTTTCTTCAATATGGGACGCAAGGTGGGTCGCCGCTTTGTCTCCAGCACAACCATTGACCTGCAGGCACGCTGGCAGAACCGTGCCGGATTCTTCGGACGTGTCTCATGGAGTGCAGGTGTCAACTATACACTGCAGCGCAATCAGCGCATCAAGCACGAGTTCTCGCCTTTGACTATCAGCTACGACCAGTTGCTGCACAGCACGGCTCGTTTCGACTCCATCGTTTCGGCCAATCCCGC
>JAGCNQ010000226.1 GCA_017645845.1 Bacteroidaceae bacterium | reverse complement strand
CGTCCATAATTGTTTGCTAATTTGGTAAATAATTCTGTTTTGCGGGTGCAAAGGTACGAATATTTGGCATGTTCTCTTCCCTCCCATTGCTTAAAAAAGTATAAATCGTGTTCTCTTTCGCTTAAGAATTGTCATTTTGTTTGTAAATTTGCCAAAAATCAAGATAGAAATGTATGTATTTTTCAACTCACGCGATGAGCTTCAACGGATAGAAGTGTCGAAAATAGTATATTTTGAGGCCAATGGCAACTATACCGACATAGTGATGGTGAACAAGTTGCGGGCTTCCATTTGTATGAACCTGGGCGAGATGGAAAAAGCCATTGCTGCACAGATTGGCGATGATGCAAAGATCTTCATGCGCATAGGAAAGCGTTTTATCATCAATATGCGCTACGTTTACTCCATCAATGTGCTGAAGCAGCAGCTCGTTCTATCTGATTACGACCACTTCGCCTTTCAGGTCAGCATTTCGAAAGAGGCCCTCCGTAAGATGAAAGACCTCATGCTGACAGCTCGTATATAATATATAAGTTGTATGGAAATAATCATAGGAAGAGATACAGAGACATCAAGATTGAGACTGGTTGCCGATGATCAGCAATTACTTTTTGGAGAGACTGGCAGCGTACCAGCCTCTGTAAATAGCCGTCACTGTAGCATGTCTTTTTCTGCCAAGGGTATCAGCCTGAAAAACCTTGACATCAATAGTTACACATACGTGAACGGCCAAGCCGTGGAGCAGAAAGAAATCTGTCTGGACGACAGGATAGAGCTTGGCACAGACCATTATCTTCTTGACTGGGATGCTATTAAACAGATAGCCCCTGCAGACATACGTCACTTGAAACAGATATGGGAGGAATATGACACTCACCGCATGGACCAACAGATAGCAGACCGACGTTTCAATAGTCTCCGCTCAGCTACGGGAATAATAACTATGGCAGCCATTGCCCTCAGTATTACGACAGGACGGCAGAGCGTCTGGTTTATCGTGCTATATGTCGTGGCAATACTCATCTCACTGGCTTTCACAGTAAAAGCATGGAAGGACGCCTCAGCTGTTCCGCAAAAGGCACAACAATTGAGCCGACAGTTCCAGCACGATTATGTATGTCCCAGTTGTGGGCACTTCCTGGGCAGCCAACCTTACGAATTGTTAGCCCAGAACGACCATTGTCCCTACTGCAAGAAACATTTCATACATTAAACCCGCTATTTTGTGGATTATGGGAGTAGAAATGATGGTTGTTTGAAAAATAATAGCGAACTTTGCACCTGTCAAACAAAACCATTACAACTATGAACGTAAAAGAAACTTGGAAACCAGTAACCATAGGTGGTGTGACTGGCATTATGATGGGAGCAGGAACAGTGTATGCAATGAATTCTAATCCTGCAAGTGTAGAACAAACTGAAACAGGCGAGGTTGTGAAGGTAACCGCTGGCAATGACGATGTGTCGTTTAAAGCTGCCTTCGATGCTGCCCGCGCAGAATTGGGTCCTGGCGGAGTGTTCACTTGGCATGGAAATGTCTATAACACTTATACGGCCGATGAGTGGCAGCACATGGCTCGCGAAGAGAAGTTCCTCTTTGCCCATCGTGTGAAGCCGTTGGTGAATGACACAGACACTCAAAAAGATCCGGAGTCTCCAACGGAAGACATTGCTGCTACCAAGGTCACCGAAGCGGAAGAGGCCACCATAGTCGAAGAGGAAGAAACCGATGATGCCGAGGTTGCTGTTACTATCGAAGAAGACGTAGTAGTGGCAGAAGAAGTCACTGTCAATGAGGGCGAAGCTTCAACCGCAAGTGTCGCTTCTTGGGATGACCTTACCGACGGAGACAACGATGTGCGCATCATCAGCTTTGGCGATGTAGAGTTAGGCGAAGGCCACACTGTGGCTGCTCAGGAGTTAGAGGTAAACGGACAGCGTGTAGCTATTATCGACGTGGACAAAGACGGCACGGCCGATATTGCCATGAGCGACCTGAACCACAACCATGCAATGGACGAGGGCGAGGTGATAGACCTCCAAACGGGAGAAGCCCTTTCGTTCACCAATAGCGATTATGATGCTGACCACGACTACGCCTCAAACGACATGGCCGACATAGACCCAACTGTTTTATGATTAGCCAATTACGCATAAAGTGTCCGTCGTGTGGCGTCATCCTCGAAGTCAGGAATTCCCGCCATGAAGCCGTGAAACGGATTTCATGCCCACACTGCAAGAAGCAGTTGGCAGTGGATTTTCAAGAGGAAGAGAAACCTGTGGCATCGCCTAATCCTATCAGAACTCTCTATTATGGCGAGATGCCCATCGTTCTTCAGGATGGCAACAACCACATACCTCTGTCCGCTTTCGACTATGTGGAGATAAAGGTGGTCTCGCTGAACGACGGTAACAGCAAGTGCATCGTCCGTAAGTTGGATGAGCAGCACACCGTAATGGTGAATGGTAGCCCTTTAGGAAATGACGATGAAATCGTATTGGCCATTGGCGATGAATTGCAGTCGGGAGAAAGCATACTGATTTTCGGAAAACCTGGCAAACTATTTAATGCCGGATTACAAAGCCGACCCAGCGACGAGCAAATACAGCCGACCACCACCACTCCACTTAGTCAAAAGCCACCACATGGAGAAGGAAAACCCAGTCAGAAACATCGTATGCCACAGTGGACTTTTGCCATCGCAGCTTTTGCCATCGCTTTACTTGCCATTTGGTATTTCTGGCCAACGTCCACAAAAGTAGAAAGGGAGTTGCAATCTCCGAGAGTCTACGAGTCTCATAAAAATGTATCTGATTCACAGTCCCATAATAAGACCAAGCACGCTGCACCTTCTAACAAGCCCAAGAAGCAGGACAACCCTCTTCCCCAGGAGAAGAATACTTCGAAGGACAAAATGACGAACTACGACTTGGAGCAGCTTGCTCTGCAAGGCGACCCAGAAGCACAGTACGAACTCGGCAACCGCCTGATACACAAATCGGGAAGCAGCAATGTCATCAGAGGCATCAACTATCTTCAGTTGGCATCCCGTCAGGGTTCTTCTAAAGCAAGAGTCACACTGGACAAGGCCATTGCCGCCCTGCAACAGAAGGCCGAGAATGGTGACAGCGTCGCATCCTTAATTCTCATGTCAATCAACAACTAATGAAACGCATTTTCCTTTATATCCTGTGTATGGCCATGCTGACAACAGCCGCAAAGCCTTCATTCCGCACATCGGAACTGGCGCGGCTGGCACAGGCACTCGCTATCGACACCGAGATGTTGCCCGACGGCTATAGCCATCCAACAACAGACGGTATCAAGCTGACTGTGCACAAGACTGGTCAGACGACAGACCACATCGGCATATACCTGTTCACTGAGGAAACACGACAGACGGGAAAAACTCCCATCTTCGACTTTCTGGAACGCTATTTCCTGCAACTGAAATATCCTCCTCAGCACAAAAGCATGTCGAACATGACTCGCGATGACCTGTTCACGTTTCTGGCAGGATCTTTGGAGACGGTCGACGACCTGCTCGTCACGGATGACTTTGGCTACAGTTACGACGACCATCGTTATCAGGCCACATGGCAGCGCAACGGCAACACCCTACTCTCCGTCGCCTTCCCCGTGGAGTATGAACTGATTAGCGGTGAGAACAAGATTGAAGCAGAGGACAACCTTCAGACAGACATCAGCAACACGACAGTGGCGGTTCCTTCTGACAAGCCAAAAGTCAAGTCAGACCACTATCTCTCAGAGCATATCACCAACCGCCTTTACCTCGCTAAGGGAGAGTTGATTGCCAGTGCCAGGCATCCCATAGAGTCATGTGCCAATATGATGCTGAGTCTGCAGGCAAAAGGCGATTACACGGTTAGCATCACCCAGATGTCATACGGATTCAAGAAAACTGTCTTTGAAGTACCTCTAAAACAATGGATTGCCTTCTGCCAGAACCAAGGTTGCAAACTATTCTTCGGGCCAGAGAAACTGACAGACAACGGCGATGTAGAAGGCGTCGTTATAGCAGTAAACAAGGCGGAGAACTACAATCATGTGCTGACGGTGACAATGCTATCTGACCTCTTGGACGTAGGGAAAGGCACGATACAAGCCCGACTCTATCCCTATATTCCGACACACAATGTGCTGAACATGTTTGCCGCTTACAAGAAATCAAACCCTAAAATCTTCGTTACAAAATGAAAAGACTTTCAACAATAATACTTTGCTGCCTCATGACATCCATTGTAGGGGCAGGTGTTCAAGGGGATTTGCAATCCCCGGCCTACACGCAAGACCAGAAGTTGGAGCGCATTAACACCATCAAGAAAAGCAGTGACTACCTCTATGCCGACGTAACCATGCCCACGCTTGAGGATGCCGCATCCCAGGCTTACGAACAGCTGCAGCGCGAAGTCTACAGATGGATGGATACAGAAAAGCTCTCGGCTGTAGAGATAAACAGCATGGCCGACACCATCATCACACAGCGCGCCAATATGTTCCGCGTCTTTGCCTACGCCAGTAAGACTGAACTTCGGTCGGCCATAGAGCCAGACTCCGATGTCTGCCCGCAAACCAAAGAAGAAGATAGTAAAGAGGAACTGCAATCCCCCGCCTGCCCCGCTCATAGCTGCGACTCTACAAACTTGGCCGTAGGCGTCGACACCATTCCCAGGCAAAGCCTGCCTTACCAGAACCTTACCCGGTATTTTGGCGCAACAAATACTACCCAAGGAGACGCTTTCCACGACGACACCCCATCAGAGCGTTGTGACTCCACTCCCCACAGACCCATAGTGGCCGGCGACACCATCCGCCAGCTCTTGATGCACAATTTCCTGGGCCGTAAGGGCGGAGTGATTGAGCAAATTAAGAAGGCACGCACCTTCTTCGAACTGCGCCAGATCATGGAGCCCCTGAAGGCAAAGGGTGACATCGCAGACTATGGCAAATATGCCACAGCGGAGAAACCCGAAGACTGCTTCCTCATCATCTATGACCCTGCAGGCAACATCCGGGCACTGCTGGGAAAAGGAGAAGAAGGAACGCGGTCGAACATGATTACCGGAAAGGCCGACGGCATCGCCAATTATCGCGGATGCGGCGCCATCTGGTTCACACTAAGCGAGTAAACATACACATTATTATTATTAGAAACAGATTTGAAGAATAACCATACTTTTCTTCCACAAATTCAGATTATCATTATGAAGAAACTATTTATTCTGGCTATTGCCACCCTGACCATGCTGTCCGTCGCTACTACGGCAGCAGCCTACGACTCCGTGCGTCTGACCATCAACGGCGGTACGGACAACAAAACCCTGAAGGAGAAGATTGAAGTCGCAGTATCAACCCTAATGACCGAGATTAACCGTTCGCAGGAACAGAACCTCTCACGCCTGCAACTGCCGACACACCTCATAACACGTGATGCCCAGCAGCAGCTGAACATGCTCTGGCAGAACGACCGCTTCCACTGTGTAGAGAAAGAGATTGTGGAGCGGCTGCTCACCTCCCGCACAGGCTATCAGGTGCGCGGCATACCCCTCATCGTGCCCAACGCAGGCGAGAATGGCGAACTGGGCTATCAGGAAGCAGTCATCAGCTTTAATAAAGAGGGCGTTGTCACCAGCTTCTACTACACCATCAACCCCGAGCTCTATTCCCGTCTGCGCATGGAGCAGATGCAGAACAAGCGCCATGAGGTGTCCGACATCAAGGACCGCATGATGATTCTCGACTATGTAGAGCATTTCCGAACAGCCTACAACCAGAAGGACCTGAAGTTCCTCCGGCAGGTGTTCTCCGACGATGCCCTCATCATCACCGGAAAGGTCATCAAGGTGCGCAAGACCGAGATGACGCCCACAGGCAGCAAGGTCATCTACACCACGCAGACCAAGAAGCAGTACCTCGACAACCTCAGCCGCGCCTTCCGTTCCAACAGCTACATCAAGGTGGCCTTCGACGACGTGGTCATCGTGGAGCACCCCACCATCCAGGGCATCTACGGCGTCACCGTCCACCAGCGCTGGAACACCGCCCGCTACAGCGACGAGGGCTACGTCTTCATGGTCTGGGACTTCCGCCGACCCGACGAGCCGCAGATTCACGTACGCACCTGGCAGCCCGACTATGTCGACAAGACTCGAGGCCAGAAGCTCAGCCCTAACGACGTCTTTACCCTCGGCGACTTCGACTTATAGTCTCCGTTCCTTCTTCACACAGATTTCTCATCATATTCTTCACACAGATTTTCACAGATGTCACAGATCATGGCTGCGCACTGTATCCGACCAAACATCTGTGTTAATCTGTGTAATCTGTGTGCTTATTACGGAACGCCTTGGAGAAAGAACGGCTTATTCGATTTGAAAGAACGGCTTATTCCTATCGAAAGAACGGCTTATTCCCATCGAAAGAACGGCTTATTCGACGGGAAAGCGCTCGGCGACGAAGGAGACGCTTGCGTAATGAAATGGAGCAAGAACGGTTTAAACTCTGAGAGACCTATATCTTCTCTATAGAAAAAGACTACCTTTTCCCATAGAAAAGACCACTTAACTTCCAAGCTTTCTCCCAATGTAGGGGACAATTCATGTATACACCTACTATCGCTCTTATTGCATATAATTGCTGAAAATATTTGGTCATATCGATTATTCTTACTAATTTTGCACCCTATTTTGGGAGCATGGGCATCCACTCACCATCAACCGCTGTGATGTCAACAAGGACAGAGTTCTTATCCCGCCCACCCACCCAACTCCCCTCTCCGCCCTCCAGGCACCCCTCCCCCATAGAGGGACGGGATTATGTTCAATTAAAAATTGTTCATCTTACAATATGAAATCATGTGT
>JAGCNQ010000225.1 GCA_017645845.1 Bacteroidaceae bacterium | reverse complement strand
GTCCATATCAAAGGAGGCTGTATAGGTCCTGTCCTTATCGAGTACGACAGTAGCCAATGCATTCTTGCCGACACTTACTTTCCTGAAACCGAAACGACCATCCTTGCTTGCCCAAATGATGAGGTCGCCTTTGCCACAGGTCAGAGAGGACTTCCCCCTATCATCACTCTTCTTTGAGACAATGGGGTACAGCTCGGCATAGTTATAAAGGCGGTAATCGACCGTAGCTCCTTCAACAGGCAGGCTATCAGCACCAAGCACCGTAACAATAACGGTAGAGACATCAGCATAGTTCTTCGTGACGTTAATCTCTGTGTAACACGCTGTCTTCTTCACCACATCCTCCGGACCAGTATAGTCGCCGAAGACCTTCGTATGCATAAGCATACCTCTGGCAACTGGCTCGTTGAACCAACCGAGGTTCAGAACCGGCTCAGGTTCACAAGCTCCAAGGAAATACCATTTGCCATCCACCCAAGCCTCCACCCAGGCATGATTATCATCTGTATGTGCCCAACGCGGCGTATAGACTTGACGGGCAGGGATGCCGATGGTACGAAGAGCAGAGACAGTAAAGGTACTCTCCTCGCCACAGCGTCCGATAGCGGAACGCAATGTGTTCATAGGCGATGAGGTACGACTGTCGCTAGGTTGGTAGGAAACGTGCTCGTGACACCAATGGTTCACCTCAAGCACAGCACCATACATCGTTTTGTCTTTAACTCGCTCACGCAGTTCATCATAATAGACGATACGGAAGGAATCTAGGTCCTCGTTATTGACACGCAACGGAAGCACAAAGTGGCGCCACTCCCGACCTGGCACCTTCTCGCCCCAGGGCATCTCGTGTCTGGCACGAACAGCCACAGCAACATTCGCTTCCCAAAACTCTTTGGGATAATCCACACTATCGGGCAGCGGCATACCCTCATAGAGGAAATCTAATGCCTCCTGTGCCTCAGCAGCACGGCGATCGGTGCAAGCGGTCATAAAAGCAAAGAGCCCTGCAACGAGGGCTCCTTGCAATATCATTCGTTTTTTACTCTGCATACATATCTACAATTAGTTCACCGAACAGGGTGTTGGCCCATGCAAACCAAGAGCGTGTAAAGTCCTTAGCATCGTCCTTGTTGAAAGACTCGTGCATAAAGCCCGTATCGCCGTCGGTCTTGAGAATCTGCTGAACACACCATTCTTTCTCGGCACGATCGTTGGTAGTGAAGGCCTTCATTACCAAGCTCATGGGCCAAGGTTTGTTCAGACCACAATGAGGACCGCCGATACCCTCGCCAGCCTTACCCTTGAAGAAATAAGGATTATCCTCGCTCCAAACAAAGCGACGGGTGTTCTGATAAATGGGGTCGTCAATCGACACATCGGTCAGATAAGGCAGACAGAGGAGAGAAGGAGCATTAGAATCGTCCATCAAAAGGGCTGAACCATAAGCATCTACCTCAAAGGCATAGATCTTACCATACTTGGGATGCTCCACAATAGCGTACTTCTCCAGAGCCTCTTCCACTTGGGTTGCCATACGGCGGCAGTCACTTGCCAATCCATACTCTTTGTTTACATCATTCAAAATGATAGCAGCCTTACGCAACACGCTT
This sequence comes from Bacteroidaceae bacterium, assembly GCA_017645845.1. Classification (GTDB taxonomy): domain Bacteria; phylum Bacteroidota; class Bacteroidia; order Bacteroidales; family Bacteroidaceae; genus Physcousia. Next base: position 1,250 of record JAGCNQ010000225.1, on the reverse strand, counting down.
ACTGCAAAGAAGTTGCTGGGAACCAGATAAGGGAAGATGGTACTATCGTCTGAAGGACGGAAAGCGCTGGCAATCAGTCCACAAGGTTTGCCTGGATGGCCGTAACCACGATTTGAACGTGTGTCGTGCAATGCCTCTGTCTTACGGGTAAAACGGTATCTGGTGATGGGGCCGTTCCAATTCTGCTGATCCTGGAATACATGCAGAATCTCGCGGATGGCCTGAATCCACTTCTCGTCAAAGATGCTAGTATCGCCCGTCTGCTGCCAGTAGGCATAGGCCAGGCGCAAGGGATAGCAGAGCGAGTCAATCTCGTACTTACGCTCATGCAATTCCTTTTTCATCTCTGTATTGTCCGACATCCAGTGACCATTCTCTATAGCCTTGATATTAAAGGCATTGGCATAGGGGTCAATGAGAATGCAAGCAAGCTGGCGACGGATGACGCCGCGGATGAGATGACGCAAAGGCTCATCCTTATTCACATAGCGCAAATAGGGCCATACCTGTGCAGCGCTGTCACGCAACCACATAGCTTCGATATCGCCGGTGATAACGAAGGTGTCGTCATCACCACTCTCGTTGCTGTACCATACAGTCGTGTCAAGGGTATTGGGGAAGCAGTTGACGAACATCCAGTAGAGCTTGGGGTCGATGGCCGTAAGCTTCTGTTTCAGGTCGAGGATTTGCTTCTCGATGGCTTCGCTGCGGAAGAGGCGGTCTTTTTCTGCAGGACGGAGGTCCTTGATGGTGCTCTGTACCGCCACCTGCTGCTTCTTGGCAGGTTCGGGAATAGAGTAGTTCGTAGAGCTGAAAGCGGACATTGGTGCGCTCACCAGCAGGGCTAACATTATTTTCTTCATCGTTGCTTCTGATTATTCTGATTACTCTGATTATTCTGAATTCTCTGGTCTCTCTGATTACTTTGCTGTCATATAGACATCCAACGTACCGCCAGCCATAATTTGCTCGTGGGTGATGGTAGTGCCCTTGATAGGCTTGCCGTTCAAGACGTACTTCTTGACGTAAATGGCCTTATCGCTGCCGTCGTGGGTACGGATGGTGAAGGTCTTATTCTCGCCGACAGGAATAACTGCCTCCTCGACGATAGGCGAACCAAGCTGATATACACCGCCACAGGGTTCTACCTGATAGAAACCGAGAGCAGACATAATGTACCAGGCGGACATCTGACCGACGTCCTCATTGCCACAAAGACCTGCAGGCTGGTCGGTGTAGAGCTCGTCCAT
>JAGCNQ010000224.1 GCA_017645845.1 Bacteroidaceae bacterium | reverse complement strand
TTTGGTCATTCAGAATCTAAAATTATGTTTGAGAACAATAAGAAAACTTTTTCCTTTGTGGCAGAAGTATCAGGTGAGACCGAAAAGCTGATGCATGCGAACTATGGCGGTGAGATGCCTATCATTACGCTTCGCGACAACATCTTCTTCCCGGGGACCGTTTCCCCTATCACTGTTGGCCGTAAATACAGCATAAAGACATTGCGTAAACTGGAGCGCACCGACGGAATGGTGGCGTTGCTGACACAGAAAACGCCCGAAGTGGATACTCCACAGACAGAGGACCTCTACCCCATCGGTGTCGCAGCCAAGCTCGTTCATTCCATGAAGATGCCTGACGGCACCTATAATGCACTATTCCAGGCATTTAACCGCGTTCAAATTCAGGAACTGCGTCAAGTTGGCGGCAGCTACGAAGGTACTGTGGCCACATTGACCGACATGGTGCCAGGTCGTCTGGATCAGGCTGAGTACAGAGCTATGCTGGCAATTCTCAAGGAGCGTACAATCAAGCTAATGTCGGTCCTGGACGACTATCCTGACGAGCTCACCCAATATATCAGCAACATGGAGCCGAGCACCTTCATGCTCAACACGATTTGCAGTTATCTGCCGCTTTCCATTGAGCAGAAGTACGAGCTTCTCTCCTGCCCTTCCGAGCTTGAGCGTCTGCAGCAGGCTATCCAGTTTGCCAACAACATCATCGAGCTCATGAAGCTCAAGCGAAAGATTGAGAACAAGACACGAAGCGACCTTGACCAGCAGCAGCGCGAATACTTCCTGCGCCAGCAGGTACAGAACATTCAAAGCGAACTTGGAGACAAGGACGAGTCGAGCGTCAGACAGGAAGATGTTACCAACTTAAGGGACAAAGCTGCGACCAAGCATTGGAGCAAGGAGACGGCAGAAATCTTCAATAAAGAGTTGGCTAAACTGAACCGCATCAACATCCAGTCGCCCGACTATAATGTGCAACTTCAATATCTTCAGACCGTTGTAGGATTGCCTTGGGACGAATGTACCCGTGACAACACCAATATTGCGATGGCCGAAAAGAAGCTGAATCGTGACCACTATGGGATGGAGAAGGTCAAGGAACGCATCTTGGAGCATTTGGCTGTGTTGAAGATGCGCAAGGACCGTCAGAGTCCCATCATCTGTCTGTATGGCCCTCCAGGAGTCGGTAAGACAAGTCTTGGCAAAAGCATAGCCGAATCGCTTGGCCGCAAATATGTGCGCGTCAGCCTGGGCGGTGTGCATGATGAGAGTGAGATTCGTGGTCATCGTCGCACCTATATCGGAGCTATGCCCGGCCGTATCATTCAGGGAATGCAGCGGGCAGGCAGTTCGAACCCTGTATTCATTCTCGACGAGATAGACAAGCTTACGCTCGGTTCCGTTCACGGAGACCCGTCGTCCGCTCTTCTCGAAGTCCTCGACCCTGAGCAGAACGTTGCTTTCCACGATAACTATGTTGACTTGGATTATGACCTCAGCAAGGTGATGTTCATCGCAACAGCCAACGATACAGGCACCATTCCGCGTCCCCTACTCGACCGCATGGAGCTCATCGAGGTTGACGGCTACATCACAGAGGAGAAGATTGAGATTGCCAGGCGTCATCTCGTGCCTAAGAACCGCGAGAAGAACGGATTGACGGAGCATACCGCTTTGAAGATAGCGAAGCCGGCTTTGGAATTCATCATCGAACGTTATACCCGTGAAAGCGGCGTACGCGGCCTTGAGAAGCAAATCGACAAGCTCTTCCGCCGTGTTGCCCTTCGTGTGGCTAAGGGAGAGATAGAGAAAGACCACACCATTTCGAAAGAAGAAGCCGAAGACTTGCTCGGCAAACCTATCTTCAGCCGAGACACTTATCAGGGCAACGACTATGCAGGCGTTGTTACAGGCCTCGCCTGGACGAGTGTAGGCGGCGAGATTCTCTTCATCGAGACGAGCCTGAGCAAAGGCAAGGGCAGCAAACTCACCCTTACTGGCAACTTGGGCGACATCATGAAAGAAAGTGCCCTGCTTGCCCTCGAATACATCCGTGCTCATGCCGACAAACTTGACATCGACAGCCGTATTTTCGAGAACTACAATCTGCATGTCCATGTTCCGGAAGGCGCTGTGCCCAAGGACGGACCGAGTGCAGGTATCACGATGGCCACAAGCATAGCCTCTGCCTTGACCCAGCGAAAGGTCCGTGCCGGATTGGCAATGACAGGCGAGATAACCCTTCGCGGCAAGGTATTGCCCGTTGGCGGCATCCGCGAAAAAATTCTTGCAGCCAAGCGAGCCGGTATCAAGGACATCATTCTGTGCAAGGAGAACAAGAAGGACATAGAGGAGATTCCTGCAGAATACCTCAAGGGCCTTACATTCCACTATGCAGCAGACATACAGGATGTCCTCAACTTTGCCCTGCTCAAAGAGAAAGTGAATAATCCCATTACATTTACATTCGACGAAGAAAAAGGGAACAGGGATTAGAGATATGAATTTTCAGTTGCAGCATACTGATCCGCTCTCCGATGCCCGTGCCGGACTCATCACGACCGACCACGGACAGATAGAGACACCCATTTTCATGCCTGTAGGTACAGTGGGAAGCGTGAAGGGAATTACTGACCGCGACCTGCATGATGAAGTCCGTGCGCAGATTATTCTGGGCAACACTTATCACCTCTACCTTCGTCCAGGCACCGAGATATTACAGAAGGCTGGAGGCCTGCATCGCTTCAACGGTTGGGACAGACCTATCCTGACCGACAGCGGTGGCTTTCAGGTATTCTCACTCGCTGGCATCCGTAAACTGACAGAGGAAGGATGCACCTTCCAAAGCCACATTGACGGCAGCAGGCACACTTTCACGCCTGAAAAGGTGATGGACATAGAACGGAGCATAGGTGCCGACATCATCATGGCCCTTGACGAATGTCCTCCTGGAACAAGCGACTACAACTATGCAAAGAAGAGCCTCGGCCTCACACATCGCTGGCTGGACCGTTGCATCAAGCATTTCAACGAGACAGAACCGCTCTATGGATATAGCCAGAGCCTCTTCCCCATCGTTCAGGGTTGCACCTATCGCGACCTCAGGGAGCAGAGTGCAGAGTTCGTTGCTTCGAAGGGTGCCGACGGTAATGCCATTGGCGGATTGGCTGTGGGTGAGCCTACCGAAGTCATGTACGAAATGATTGAGGTGGTCAATGCCATTTTGCCAAAGGATAAACCCCGTTACCTCATGGGAGTCGGTACACCGGCCAACCTGCTTGAGGCCATCGGGCGAGGCGTGGATATGTTCGACTGTGTAATGCCAACCCGCAATGGACGTAATGCCATGCTCTTCACCAGTCAGGGCATCATGAACATGCGCAACAAGAAATGGGAGGATGACTTCTCCCCTATCGACCCGGACGGAACGGCTTGGGTGGATAGCTTCTACAGCCGCGCCTACCTGCACCACCTCTTCAAGGCACAGGAACTGCTTGCCCTGCAGATAGGCAGCATCCACAACCTTGCCTTCTATCTCTGGCTTGTCGGAGAGGCACGCAAGCACATCATCGCAGGCGACTTCTCGACCTGGAAACCCGTCATGCTCGAACAAGTGACACAGAGGCTGTAGCCCATTGCTCCGCGAAGCGTCAGAGAACCTGCCGTAGTGTAAGACCATTTAAGACTTCATCGTCCGTAGTACATAAATGAAGATTTCATTTCTCAGTCGAATCGACCGCTACATCATTGCTAAGTTCCTCGGGACTTACTTCTTTTCCATCGTGTTGATTATCAGCATCGGTGTGGTGTTCGATTTCAACGAAAACATCGACCGCTTCACCGAGTCAAATGCGCCTTGGCGGGCTATCGTCATGGACTACTACCTCAACTTCATTCCCTACTACGCCAATCTCTTCAGTGCCCTATTCGTCTTCATCAGCGTAATCTTTTTCACTTCGAAGATGGCCGACGGCAGCGAAATCATTGCGATGATAAGCGCGGGCATCAGCTATCGGCGACTGCTGGTTCCTTACATGATAAGTTCGGCCATTATTGCTGTAATGACTTTCTATCTCGGTGCAGAAGTCATTCCGCGAAGCAGCGTCAAGCGTCTCGCTTTCGAGAACACATACAAGAAACGCATCAAGAACCCGACATATGCCGACAAAGTTCAGTTGCAGGTCGAACCGGGAGTGATTGCCTACATGGAGCACTTCGATGGCATCAGCAAGACAGGCATCCATTTCTCGCTCGACAAGTTCGAGAACAAGAAGCTCGTCTCGCACCTCTCTTCCAATATGGCAGTCTATGATACCCTGAGCGATGTCCGCTATCAGTGGCACCTGAGGGACGTCACTATACGTGAGTTGCGCGGCATGAGGGAAAAGATTACGAACTATGACGTGGTGGATTCCATCATCCGTATGGAACCGCAGGACTTCCTCTTTATCCGCAACCAGCAGGAGACGATGACCAATACTGCCCTGAAGGAATATATCGAAAAGCAGCGCAACCGCGGCAGCGGCAACCTGAGCATCTTCGAGGTAGAGTACTACAAGCGCTATGCCTCGCCCTTTGCCGCCTTCATCCTCTCGTCTATCGGTATGTCGCTCTCCTCGCGAAAACGTAAGGGCGGCATGGGACTCGCACTTGGTATAGGCATTGCCCTGAGTGCTTCCTACATCCTGCTGCAAGGCATCTCCGCAACCTTCTCCACCAACGCCGGCATGCACCCGGCCCTCGCAGCCTGGATGCCAAACATACTATATACCCTGATTGCAATCTATCTCTATAGAAAAGCACCAAGATAAGAATGAAGAATTAAGGGGCAGGGAGCAAAGGGCAAGTAATTAATCCCCTAAAACAACCGGCCCCCAAAAACGAATAAACGACAAATAATTTTGGATTTCTACGACCTGGACCTCAATGATTATGTCCTCGATGCACTCGACGACATGAACTTTACCGATACGACTCCCATACAGGAGCACGCCATTCCGCCTATTCTGGAGGGGCGCGATGTGATGGGTGTTGCACAGACAGGCACAGGCAAGACCGCAGCCTATTTGCTGCCCGTGCTGAGCCTGCTGGCCGACGGCGACTATCCGAAGGATGCCATCAACTGTGTCATCATGTCCCCCACTCGTGAGCTTGCCCAGCAGATTGACAGCGCCATGCAGGGCTTTGCCTACTACCTGAACGACATTAGCAGTGTGGCCGTCTATGGAGGCAACGACGGCATTCGCTACGAACAGGAGAAGCGTGCCATGCAGAGCGGAGCAGATGTAGTCATCGCCACACCCGGACGACTCATCAGCCACCTCAGCCTCGGCAATATCGACCTCAGCCGCGTCTCATTCTTTATCCTCGATGAGGCTGACCGTATGCTCGACATGGGTTTCTGCGACGACATCCTGCTGATAGCAAAGGCACTCCCCAAGGAGCATCAGACAATCATGTTCAGTGCTACGATGCCAGGCGACATATTGAGCTTGGCACACAACATCCTGCGCAATCCCGTTGAGGTGAAGCTCGCGGTCAGCAAGCCCGCCGACAACATCCGCCAGAGTGCCTATATATGCTACGAGCCGCAGAAGTTGCCCATCGTCAAGCACATATTGAATACCCCTTCCAACTTCCCCTTGGAGGAGAAGAAGCAAAACTCGACGGCCGAACAGGATTCTGGCAGCCCAACTCAAAGTCAAGGAAACACCAACACAGGGCAGGAAGTCTTCCCTTCAAGGGGAGAATTAGAGGGGTCTGTAATTATCTTTGTCGGCTCCAAAAAGAAAACAAAGGAACTCGCCATCAGCATCATCCGTGCCGGATACAATGCACGGGCCATGCACAGCGACCTGACGCAGGCCGAGCGCGACGAAGTGATGCATCTCTTCCGAAGCAGGAAGATAGACATCCTTGTAGCAACGGACATCGTGGCTCGGGGAATTGACATCGACGACATAGCAATTGTCATCAACTTCGACGTGCCTCGCGACGAGGAAGACTATGTGCACCGCATCGGCCGCACAGCCAGAGCCGGTCGCGGAGGCCGGGCCGTGACGCTCGTCAACGAGAAGGACATGCATTCCTTCCGTCAGATTGAGCGCTTCCTGGGCAAGGAGATATTGAAGGAGAAAGTGCCTGAGGAACTCGGAGAGACGCCCTCCTACTTCTCCTCTAAAGGGGGAAAGGGAAAAGGAAAAAGACGTTACTTCCACCATAGCAAAAGAGGCGCAAAAGGCAAGAAATAACTATGCTCTATGCACTATGAAGCTTTAGCTCGACGCAATCAACTATGGACTCATAACTATGCACTATGAACTATAAACTGTCCGGTGAACAATACGCCGCAAGCAAATACATACAGCTGCCCGTGAAGGAGGCAATGCCCCTGATGGAGTTCCTGATGAAGGAGATGAACGGCATCAGTCGCAACCGCGTCAAGGACCTGCTGCAGGGGCACGGCATTATGGTTGACAGGAAACTCGTCACACAGTTCGACTTCATGCTCAGCCCGGGGCAGACAGTTCTCGTCAGCCGCCACAAGCGCAGCACCGAGCTCCTGAACAAATACGTGAAAGTCATCTATGAGGACAAGGATCTGATTGTCATCGAGAAGTCCGTGGGCATCCTCAGCATGGCTTCCGTTCCAGGGCAGTACTGCGTCAAGGACATACTCGACGAATACTTCCGCCGCCGTCATTTTTCCTGCACCGCCCATGTGGTGCATCGGCTCGACCGCGACACCAGCGGACTCATGATATACGCCAAGAACATGGAGATTCGGCGGATGCTCGAAGCCGACTGGCACAACATCGTCTATGACCGCCGCTATGTGGCTGTCCTCTGTGGCGACATGAAGCAGGAGGGCGGCACCGTCCACTCCTGGCTGAAGGACAACAAGGCCTACGTCACCTACAGCAGCCCCACCGACAATGGCGGCAAGGAAGCCATCACGCACTACCGCCGCATAGCCACCAACGGACGCTACACACTGGCCGAGATGAGGCTCGAGACAGGGCGCAAGAACCAGATTCGTGTCCACATGAGCGACCTCGGTTATCCTGTGGCTGGCGACGAGAAGTACGGCAATGGACAGAATCCCCTTCGCCGCCTTGCCCTGCATGCCTTCCGCCTCTACTTCTACCATCCCCGCACAGGCGAATCCATGCAGTTCGAAACGCCCTACCCCACTGGGTTCACAAGAATGTTCGCCCCTCCTTCAGGGGAAGAGAATGAAAAATGAATATAAGAAATAAATGTTAAATCTTAACTGCCCACGACCCTGCAAAGCAGTTCCCTACAGACCCCCCACCCCTTTAGGGGAGAAACAAAAAACCGTCCTTTAAGGGAAGGTTTGGAAGGGTCCAAGAGGGTTAGGGAAAGGGTCCTTTTATGAAAAAGATCAAATCTTTTGCAGCCATCATCGCTGCCAGTCTTACGCTCGCATCCTGTGGCCTCGGCACAACAGGCACAACAACCAACGACTCCAACGCCACCCTTCAGCAGGCAGGCACTGATTTGCTCGGCACGGTGCTCTCCAGCATTCTGGGCAACACCACATCGCAGCAGTCCCTCGTCGGCTCCTGGACTTATTACGGCCCCAAGGTTGTCTTCGAGAGCGAGAACATCCTCTCACAGCTCGGCGGACAGGTCATCAGCAGCAATCTCGAGCAGAAGCTCGGCACCCAGCTGAGCAAGATGGGGTTCTCGGCAGGCAAGTCAAAGCTTACCCTTAACAACGACGGTACCTGCACCCTGACTCTGGGTTCCAAGACGCTGAACGGAACCTACACCTACGACGCCAACTCCCACAAGCTGATGCTGACCGACGTGCTTGGCCTCGGACAGATGGCCTGCACCGCATCCGTTCAGTCGGGACAGCTCATGATGCTCTTCGAAGCCGACAAGTTGCTTGCCGTAGCCACCTCCATCAGCAGTAAGAGCACCAGCACCCTCGCCTCCCTGCTCCAGAGCTACACCGGCCTGAAACTCGGCTGGGCAATGACAAAGTAAGGGTAAAAGAAAAAAGGATTTAAAATATCATCCCCGTTGTAGAATCCATTTCCGCAACGGGGATGATGCTTTGTTTAATACATTAAATCAAACTACATCCATGAGCCTTTTGCCGATATAGTGGATGCCATCCACAATACGTTTGCGTTGCAATGGACGCGGACGCTTGAGTCCGGTGGCATAATGGCTCAGCTGGTTTTGATTGATGCCCGTTGCACGGCTGATGGCAGCTAACGAGGCATAGGACTCACAGGCACGCAGCATAGTTGCCACATCAACATAATTGTACTCCAGCTCATAGTCGCCTTCACGAAGCCACTGAGGCACCTCGTCGCCATCCTCTATCATACCCTCGACATGGAAACGAAGAGTCTCTTCCGCTTCCTGCATAAGTTCCTCGAATGTTTTGGCAGTAAACGCCACTGCGCCAGGTACGTTCTCGCCAAACGATGCGCCAAAGTTTTTGTCGCACCACTGTACATCTACTCTAACCTTTTCCATATTTTTATATTAATTATTATCGTGAAGTTTTATTTCCATCCAGCCTGCTTCCAAATACTGTTTAGTAGAAATTGGCTCAACACCTCGCCTTTTTGTCCTCTGACAGTCACTTTCCCAGGTTTCGTAGGGTGTTTGAACTGGATGTGATCCGTACCCTTGGTCTTCTGTTTTATCCATCCGTCCTTTTCCAGCATTCGGATAACATCGATGACTTTGTACCTTTTCACTTTTATTTTTTATAGCTTGACTCGGCAAAGGTATGAAATATATTACTAATGCGCAAGGAAATGATAATAATTTTATTACTATTATGAAATAAAATCAAACAAGCCCCCACTGCAGAACTCGGCAGTTGGGCCCCTTCCTCCCAGTTCCTTAATTTTTCATTTTTTTCACTTTTTCATTAAAATTAAAGGCAGGTGTTGAACCTGCCTTTAGTTTACTCGTCTCCTCCCGGTACGGGGTCACCGCCGCCGCCGGAGTTTGAACCACCTGAACCGCTTGAACCGCTGTCACCACCTGAACCGCTTGAACCGCTGTCACCACCTGAACCACTTGAACCACCTGAACCGCTTGAACCACCTGAACCGCTTGAACTATTTGAACCACTCGAGCCGCTGCCGCTATTGTTCGTGATAGGTGTGCCGCTCTTGCGGTCGAGCATGTCCTGATAGATTTTCAGCGTACCGTTCCACTGGCGGATGAAGTCCTCGTAGGTTGCGGGACTGTCGGCTGTCTTCTCGAAGGCCTCGATGAGGTACGTCAACTCGTCGTAGAGCGCGTCGCATGCCTTGCGGGCTGCAACCAAGGCACCCTTCACCTGCTCGCTCTTCCCTGCGCCTTCCTGCAGGCGGATGCTCTTCACCTCCTCGTGGGCTGTGCACATCTGCTGGAAGAGCCAGGTCGCGCCAAGCGTGGCTATGTGAGCCAGATTCTCCGTGGTCGAGAGGTCGGTCTTCAGGTTCTCCATCACGCCCGTCTCCTCCTCCATCTGCGCTGCGGTCTTCAGCTTGTAGAGCTGGAACACCTTGATGAGCGTATTTGCTGCGGCATCCTTGTCGGGGTCACCG
>JAGCNQ010000223.1 GCA_017645845.1 Bacteroidaceae bacterium | reverse complement strand
TTGCGGCCTGTAGTGTCGGTATAATGGAAGTCTCCGTAGCCGTCCCAGTCTCGGTGGATGACATCGCCTCGGGTATCGAGGAAACTGCTGTCGGGCTGCCACTCGTCAAGCTTTCCGTCGAGCTTGATGTTCTGATAGCCATGATGAACGGGCATGGGAGTTACGCCTTTATAGCGGCGAATGTTCTGTACCATTTGCATGTAGTAGTTGTCTGTCCAGCCACCTTTCATGGGTGCTATGGTACGGTTGAATTCGGCATTGTACTGATCCACGAAGTAAAAGGGATTGTCCTTACGCCCCAGGAAGTCGATATGCATCTCAGCCTGCCCGGAGGGGTCTTTTCCGTTCCTATATTTGCCCGCCGTCCACTCGTTCCAGTCGTTCAGGTAGATAAAATCGGGGTCAACCTGTAGGGCCTCGTCCCAGCGGTCCTGAAAGTAGATACCATACTGAGTGGGATTGTCGCGCTCTTCGCCCAGCCAGGGAACAAAGGTACGCTTGGGCATATCGCAGTCATCAAGGGACGGTTCCAACGTTTCTCTGCGCCAACTCTTACCGGTGATGCTGATGGGATGCTGAGCAGGCGTGACAGCCATCTCTTCGAGGCGACCCTGATGCCTGGAGCAAAGCTCTTCGGGCTTGAGGGCTGCAACCTTCGGGTCGTTCAGTTCATAGCCGAAGCTCCACTTGTCCTCGCCGCCAACGTAAGGTGCTCCTGCCCACGAATTGTATCCCCACCACATATTCCGCAAAGTGAAGAACTGTTTTACTTCGTCGCTATAATCCTTATCTTTCTGTCCGCCATTAGGATTGGCATCTATGCTGGGCGTAGCATTGTAAAGAAGCAACGGCTTGCCATCCCAGTAGAACCAGCAGTCTTGATAGCGAGGCGTCTTGTAGAAACGTTCGTAGAGACTCTGTACCACGTCAATAACATTGCCGTTGAAAGCCCAGAAGCAGAATTTGGGCACAGGATTCCCAAGGGCTTTCATCTCCTGCATCGTCTTGAAAAGGACTTCCCACTCGTCCCAATAGCAAACTGCATTAGTGACGTCCATGATGAGGACATCGACTCCTGCATCAGCAAGCATGGAGAGGTCGTGGAAGATAACGTAGCGGTCCTGACTGAGGAAGTAGCCGTATTCGGGCTCGCCCCAATGATAGGTCGCGTATGGAAAGTCGGGATTGCCCTTCGTACACATCGGGTCGGCTTGGATGCGTTTCGTCACATCGTAGGTATAGGGCTGTCCGTCGTGATGATCAGGTGTGTGCCAAGTGATATAGAAAATGCCTACAGTACGCTGCTTGCCGTCTGTCTTGAGCGGACACTCTTCAGCTGTTGGCAAAGTGCGGCCAAGCGCGTCGGTAGCAACGATAGACCCTCCGAGCCCATCTCCTAACCTTCCTCCAAGGAGGGAGGTACTAATTAAAAAGAATGACAAGCTCAACAGCAAGAGCCGCAACATGGAAAATGTTTTCATGATAAAAATACTAGAGGCTTACTCCCTATTCGCTCTTTTTCTTTCCAAATGGTCGAGGATGACCTTGCGCATACGCATACTCTTGGGCGTTACCTCCACGTATTCATCCCCTTTAATGTACTCCAGCGCCTCCTCCAACGAGAAGATGGTGGCTGGGATGATGTGAGCTTTCTCGTCTGTACCGCTAGCACGGACGTTCGTAAGCTGCTTCGCCTTGCAGACATTGATGACGATATCATTCTCGTGCACATGTTCGCCCACGACCTGACCGGCATAGACCTGATCCTGAGGCTCGATAAAGAAACGTCCGCGATCCTGTAAGTGGTCGATGGAATATGCGTATGCATTGCCGGTTTCAAGGGCAATTAGCGAGCCATTCACCCTTCGTGTGATATCGCCTTTGTAGGGCTGATATTCCTTAAAACGGTGTGCAATAATGGCCTCGCCTTGACTTGCTGTAAGCATGTTTGTGCGCAGGCCTATGATACCACGACTGGGGATAAGGAACTCTATGTTCACGCGTTCCCCCTGACTCTCCATACTCGTCATCTCACCCTTACGGCGCGTCACCATATCGATCATCTTGCTGGCAAACTCCTCGGGCACGTTGATGGTCATTTCCTCGATGGGTTCGCACTTCACACCGTCTATCTCCTTGTATATAACTTGTGGTTGTCCCACTTGCAGCTCGTAGCCTTCGCGGCGCATTGTCTCGATGAGGACAGAGAGATGCAGCACGCCTCGGCCAGAGACTATCCACCGGTCGGTGTAACCCTCGGGGACTTCTACGTGTAGGGCAAGGTTCTTCTCTAGCTCACGTTCCAGACGTTCGCCTATGTGGCGGCTGGTACAGTATTTGCCCTCTTTGCCGAAGAAGGGAGAGTCGTTAATTGTGAAGAGCATACTCATCGTAGGCTCGTCTATGCTGATGGGAGGCAACGGCTCAGGGTGCTCATAGTCACAGATAGTGTCGCCTATTTCGAAGTGCTCAAGGCCTACGATAGCACAGATGTCACCACTGGTCACTTCTTGTGTCTTCTGTCGGCCCATACCCGTAAAGGTGTGCAGTTCCTTGATTTTTGTCTTTTCCTGGCTGCCGTCGCGATGTGCAATAGTGATATTCATGCCCTCTTTCAGGATGCCGCGGTGTACACGTCCCACAGCAATACGGCCTGTATAATTGCTGTAATCCAAGCTGGTTATCAGCATCTGGGGCGACCCCTCCAGCACTTCGGGCGCAGGAATGTATTTTAGGATGCAATCCAGCAGGTAGGTGATATCTTCTGTAGGCTGGTTCCAGTCTTCACCCATCCAGCCCTGTTTGGCAGAACCGTAGATGACGGGGAAGTCCAACTGGTCTTCTGTCGCATCCAGGTCACACATCAGGTCAAAAACCATTTCGTACACCTCTTCGGGACGGCAGTTGAGCTTATCCACCTTGTTAATCACCACCACAGGCTTCAATCCTATCTGCAAAGCCTTCTGCAGCACAAATCGCGTCTGAGGCATCGGCCCCTCGAAGGCATCCACCAGCAGCAGGCATCCGTCGGCCATATTCAGCACACGCTCCACTTCCCCGCCGAAATCGCTGTGGCCCGGAGTGTCAATGATGTTAATCTTCGTATCACGATAGTTGATGCTGACGTTCTTGGAGAGGATGGTAATGCCGCGCTCACGTTCCAGTTCGTTATTGTCGAGCATAAGCTCTCCTGTCTGCTGGTTCTCGCGGAAGAGATTACCGGCCAGCAGCATCTTGTCCACCAGTGTTGTTTTCCCATGATCGACGTGTGCAATGATAGCTATGTTTCTGATGCTTTGCATACGATTCTTGTGTCTTTTCAGTTTTATGCGTGCAAAGGTACGAATAAGCGAGGGAAATACAAAAGGAAAATGGTTTTCTTTTTTATTTCCGAGCGAAAAAAGTGGCTCAGAACAACTTAATCCACACATGTCTCGGGAACACGGTTCGCTAATGTCAGGAAAATAAGAACAGGTTCCCGGCTCGATAATTGTTTTCCCTCCGCGGGGTATCATTTATCCCAAGTCGTGGAATATGAATTCTAAGGCTTGGAATATGTGTTTCAAGGCTTGGTACATACATCCCAAGACTTGAAACGGAAAATAATCCTCGGAGAAAAAAGTTTTTTCTTTAGGGGGAGGAAGAAATGTTCCTCGGGACAAAAAGAAAAATTTGACCTTATCGTTATTATTTACGCAGGAAATTTGTGTGATTAGAAAAAACTCACTATATTTGTACACGCAAACGAAAGAAATATTTAATCCAATACATTATTTATATTAATCATCAAAACTGTTACGACTATGGCAAAGTATGTTTGTGAAGTATGCGGTTGGGAGTATGATCCCGAAGTTGGAGTACCCGAAGCTGGCATAGAGCCCGGCACACCTTGGGAAAAGGTTCCTGAGGACTTCGTATGCCCTCTGTGCGGCGTCGGAAAAGACCAGTTCGCTGAAGAGTAAAGCCCCCTACCTGCCTCACCTGGGAGGTATAAGACTTTTAATTTAGTATTATCATGCATTTCCCCCGTATAGGCTCCGTTGTAGAAATGATGGAGCTTATTAATGATATTGGCTTTCTCCCGCTGCTCGATAGCGGCATCTACGGCTATTCTGCAGAAGAGATTGTGGATGAGGATTGCCGCTACGTGAACTTCCCCGATGGTGGCTGGGACTGGCCTTTGTGGAAGTGGAAAGGGCAGATTGTGACCGAGATGCCCTGCATGTACGGCAAGTTCTTCAACAAGAAGGCCGGCTTCATCAGCAAGGAATGGTGGCCGGACTTCTGCAACTATCGACGCAGTAAGTTCCCCTACCCTAACGAGGATTCCATCGAGGGCACAATTATCGATACCCTGAGGACAAGCGGGAGCCTCATAACCCGTCAGTTGAGGGCGGCTTGCGGCTTCAACGGAAAAGGAATGCGTTCGAAGTTCGACGGCTACATCACCCGTCTGGAAATGGCGACGTACATCGTGACGGAGGACTTTGTCTATCCTCGCGACAAGCACAACAGAGAGTACGGCTGGGGCTGGTCGCTATTGAACACTCCAGAGGAATTGTACGGGAAGGAGGCTTGTCAATGTGATCGCTCTGCGGAAGAATCATTCCAGAGGATTGTCGGTCAGTTCAAGAAAATCCTGCCGAATGCAACAGAGACGCAAATCCTGAGATGCATTTCTTGAAGAATTAAAAAGACAAGAAAAGGGATGATAGAATGAAAAAAGAGAATTTACAGAAAAAGTTCTCTTTTTTTGTTTTTTTAATACTAAAGATGTTCACCAGTTGAAATAAAAAGTTTATCTTTGCACTTGTGAATCCGATGACGAAGAGACATATCGCTTCATGGGTGCTGTTGGCTGTTTA
>JAGCNQ010000222.1 GCA_017645845.1 Bacteroidaceae bacterium | reverse complement strand
GTTATAGATATGCTTCTGGTTGATATCCATATCAGCAATGGAGTTTAGTCCTTCCAGGTCACGGTGTGAGATAGACGTTGTCACGATGTGCCCGTAAGCATCAATGCTCTTGATGTAACGAGCCATGTGGGCATGCCAGTTGACAATGTCCTTCGCAGGGATAGGATTATTCCTGTCGCGGTACTGGATATTATCAATCTCATTGAAAAACTCCCACATGGCAATGGCCTCGCTGTAACCCCAACGGGCAACGATGTAGCGCAGACGATTACGATGAGCGGCCATTGCGTTTTCGCTTACAAAGAACTCACCATTGGTGCGTGCCTCACCGGCTCCGATGCAGAGCATAATCTTTATTCCAAGCTTCTCGCACAGCTCGACAGTCTCGTCCAGACGCTTTACGGCACTGGGGTTGACAGGACCATCGCATGCCTCATAGCGTGTGTTGTTGAAGTGGTCTTTCTTGTCTATCGGGAAGTTCCAACCGCACATCCATATACGCGTGAAGTTTCCGCCGTTTTCAGCAAATTTCGGCAGCATCGCCGGATAGTTGAACCTGTCATGCTGTTCGTGTAACGTCTTGAAGTACTTGGAGTCATCACTCTCTCTTGACTCCCAACAGATATTCTCGCCTATGCCACGGAAAGGAGTTCCATCATCATAGCGAAGGGTCCAATCGTCGGCCGTATGCAGGAAACCGTGACCATTGCCTTCTTCCACATTGAGTTTGTAGGATTGTGAGACGGATTCCATCCCGGGCTGAACATAACGCAGGAAATAGGTGAGCTGTCCTTTGGTCTGAGGTGTGTATCTGACCATCCAATGGCTTTTCTTGCCAGACTCTCCATTGACGAAGAATGCCGGTACAATACTGTTCTTGCCATCGGGTGTCGTCACCACCATATCAAGGCGTGCCTCTTCCTGTCTGTAAGGATTCTCCCACTCACCTTTCAACTCTACGTCAATATCCATGCGTTCATAGAGGGCGCAAGACGTAGATGCCGGACTGACTTTAATAATCTGAGCATCGGCTTTCGGAAACGTGAGAAGGCCAAATGCCAACAATAATAGATTCCTCATCATTTTCTAATATACTTTTTACCATTAACAATGTTGATACCCATAGAGCCCTTATTCCACGGAGTTCCCTGAATGCTATAATTTCCCTGGACTGCTGCAGGGGGATTGGAATGAACAGCATTTATTCTTGTCTGATAATCCAGCTTGAAGTCTTCACGCGAGAGGACATAGTCGTTGGAGAAAGCCTCGGTCCACCACTCGGCATTGCAATTGCTGTGGTCGGTGCTCTGGAAATCCTCGCTGTCAGGATTCTTGGTGCGGTCGTAGTCGTACCACGGCACGAAGAAGAGCCATTTGCTGCGCGCCTGCCACTGCTTGCTGATGGTCGGCACGTTCCCACACTCAGTGAGTGCTATGAGCTTGTCCGGGGAGTAATTGCGCAGGAACTTGTAGCAAGTGTTGTAGATGGTCGTGGCATTGCTCTTGTTATAGATATCGATGCTGACGATGTCCACGTACTCGTCGCCAGGGTACCACTTGTAGCCGTCGCTGTAGGGCTTGTTCCAGGCAGCAGCAGTGGTCCAGACCCAGATGATGTTGTTGAGTCCTGCCTCCTGAAAGCGCTGATACATCACGCGCCACAGTTCATTGCAAGCCTCGGCATCCATGCCCCACCAGAACCACTGGCCTCCCGCCTCGTGCAGGGGGCGCCACAGCACGGGAACCTTGCGCTGCTTGAGCAGCTTCAGGTACGAGATAACCGTGTTGATGTCCTTCATCATCAACTGATATTCGTCGGACTCGGGTTCAAATATCTTTCGCACGTCGAAGCTCGTCTCTCCCGCCCCGGTCCCTGGGGTGCAGGTGTAGTCGTTGCCGTCATTCGTAGGTACGTTCCAGTGCCACATGATGGCCACGACACCTCCCTGACGATGCCAGTTATAGACTTCCGTGACGTTCGAATAGTCTATCCATCCGCCTTTTTTTGAGTAAGGAAGGTGGATGTAGTCGAAGCAGTTCAGTGCAGGCCACTTGCCTGTGTGCTGATGCACCCACTTTGCCTCGTTGAGGTTCCAGTTGACGTTGGCCATCGTGCCGGAGAGCGTTTTCTCGCCTTCAATTTCCTTCAGATACTGCAGGAGCGCCTCTGCCTCTGCCGACAGTTGGCGGGGTTCCTGTGCTGAAATACCACTCACAAAGAACAGCATCAGCAGGACATGCATAAATCTTTGGCATCTCATAGTTCGATGATGTTTATTTCAGATAATCATTGATGAACGCTTCACGGGGACGAAGGTAGTGCTCTTCCCATTGGGGACGGAGGATTCCCGAGGGCCAAGCATGGGTACGGTAGGGCACGCAGTTGATAGTCTTCTTGCCCTTTGCGTTGTTGAGAGATGACCACACGGCCGAAGGTGGGCAAGTGGTATCAATAAGGCCTATCTCGCAGTAGATTTCTGCCTGGGAATGCCGGATGAGTTGTGCACCATCGAAATATGGCAGCGTAGCATCGAGCTGTGCCATGGTGAGGTTAGGGTGGTTCTCGATGGGCTGTGGCCACCCGCTGCGGCGTCCCTTGCGCGCACCGCCCAGATCCTGCATTGCGGGCACGTTGAGCACCACACAGCTAACGCGCGAGTCGAGTCCAGCCGCCGCCACAGCCTGTCCGCCACCCTGGCTTTCACCAATAACCAGAATGCGGCGGCCGTCCCATTCGGGCTGATGTGTCATATATTCTATGGCACGCAACAGGCGCAAGTACATGCCACAGAAGTAATAGGTCTCTCGGTCGGCAGCATTGTGTTCATAGTAATTGTGTAAGAGCCCATCTTCGAGCATTTTATAATAATCGTCCGACTGGCCGTTCATCATCCCATGTGCGTTGATGTCAAGGCTGAGAGCGCCATTGCCCAAAGCGGCATTGTGTACACACTCCCATTCTGAACAGCGACACCAATTGCCGCTGACGCCTGCAGCACGACAAAGAATGATGATAGGTAGGGATTTCTTTTTTGCGTTGACAGGTTTAGCCACATATGCTCGTACGGGTGCAGGACCGAGGCAGTTGATTTCCAAATCATGACAGGTGTATTTTCCCTTATACTGCTCCGGCACGTCCAATGGCGTCGTCTTTACCTGCATGGGCAATGCCTTGAGTTGTTTTTTTAAGTCGTTCCAATAGGACATCAAATCTGCGGGTTCTTCGTAGCCAGAACGAAAGCCTTCGGGGTCCACCACATAGCCGATGGCTTCGGGCTTGCCTGTGCGTTCCTGCACCTGCACGCTAACGGCGCAAGTGCTGTCCAGTGCCTGCTCCAGAACAATAAAATCTGCTGTAGCAGGCAGCAAGCGGAACTCGCGCCATACCTTATTATTATATGACACACGCACGAGGAGGGAGTCCATCGGCACGGGATCTGCGTGGCAGGTAATTACAGCCTGCTCACCTTTCTCGTAGATTCCGCTTTCCTTGTTGATGCCGAGGCGATAGGTTCCTGCGCGATTGACCTCATCTCGGGTCAGTATTAGCCTCTCGTTGAGGAATTGTCGCCAGAATGCATCATCGTTTTGCTGGCTGAAGACGAAGGGTGTAGTCCACGGTGCCACAAAGAGCCAACGGGCATTGTCCTTTTCCATAGCCTCGGCACTTGGCACACAATCGCATTCCGCCAAAGCGAGCATCTTTGAGGGATATTTGTTGCGCAAGAGATCGAACTGCTGCTTGAACGAACCATGTTGCGAGGGCGCATGGTACTGGTCGCGTGCCACGATATCAACATATTCGTCACCAGGATACCAGTCGTCATCATCCAGTTCCGATGTCCAGATATAAATAAGGTTATGTACACCATGTTCCATCAGATAACGTTGAGTGTAAAGGTAAAGCTGTTTGAAGGCCTCAGCCCCATCGTTACCCCACCAGAACCAGGCCTTGCCGCCTCGGTTGGTATTGCCTGCTGCTTCATGGAAGGGTCGCCAAAGGATGGGTATTCCCTGTCTCTGGTAATGAAGAAAGTAGCTGACGATGGTGTCCAGGTTCTCGTTGATGATACGGTGTTCAGGAGTGCCGGCCTGAACAGCTTTACGTGGTGAGAAGAGCGTACCAGGACGACCTTGGGAACCCGAGGGGGAGTAGAAGGCAAAGCCCTCCTTGGCTGACAGGTCGGCAGCTATGGGTACACTCCAGTGCCAAATAAATCCCACGATACCACCAGCATCGTGCCAAGCCTTGGCCGTAGGCCCTATATAATTGAGGTTACGCTGGCGAAAGTGTTGGAAGTCGAAGATATTGATGGCGGGGTACTTGCCTGCACGCTCATAGATGCCATCAGCGTCCATTGTGTTATAGTCCCATCGTGCTTGACAGCCCGAGAGTACCTGTTTGCCCCACACTTTATCACGCAAGAAGCGATAAAGTTGCTGCGTTTGCCCTGTAGCCTCGCTGTCAACGGGTAATTTGGGGATCTGGTCTTGTGCGATACAGGAGAACGCAACAAAAAGAAAGAGAGGAAGGATGAGGCGCTTCATGTTATTTAAACAGTCTAGGTGCAAAGTCAAGCAGGTCATAGTGCCATACGTGCCAGCTGTGACCACCAGGTGTGTCGCTGTATTCGTATTTGATACCAGCCTCATCGAAGCATTTAAGCATCTGCTGGCAGTTCTCGTAGGCAATGTCGCTTTTCCCTCCCATGGTAAAACGGAGAATGTTGGCTGTCTTGTTGAGTGTGGAAGCAATTTCGCGGAGCTTTTGCGTTTTGGCTTGGCGGTCGGCATCGTTTGAGCGGAACCAACCGGAACTCATTACGTTAATGTAGCCAAAGAGGTCGGGATGCGCCATGAAGCAATTAAGAGTCTCAAGTCCTCCCATAGAGAGTCCGGCCAAAGCGGTGTTTTTGGAGCCTGTTTTTATGCGATACTGCTCGGCTACACGTGGCATAATATCTACTACAAGTTCATCAACAAACTTCTCTGTGTCCATCCCGCCATGAGGCATCACCACAATCATTGGGGCTATCTTGCCCTCTGCATAGAGATTGTCAAGAATGTTGTCAGCACAACCCACAGAGGTCCAAGAAGCATCATTATCGCCACCGCCATGAATGAGGTAGAGAACGGGCAGTGACTCCTTAGCCGCTTTTCCTGCAGGCATCCATACATGCATACTGCGAGTGGTGCCGGTGGTGGAGGATTTATACGATAATTGTGACACAGGACCATGAGGTACGTCGCGCTGTGCCCAAAAGATGTCCTCGCCGTTCGTAATCATGGCAACAGGTGTAATTTCAGAATATAATCGGTAGCGGGGGTCGATGACCCGTACGCCATCCACAACAAAATGATAGCGGTAAGCATCTGTAGCCACGTGTGGAACTACTGCTGTCCAAATGCCGTCGGCATCCTTGGTGAACAGAGCATTGAGTCCTGAGAAGTCGCCGCCAAGTGTTACTTTCTCAGCCTTGGGAGCATAGATGCGGAAGGTGGTAGAACCGTCAGCGTTGGTAACAATGGATGTAAGCGTGTCGGCAGGCGTAACATTTCTGCGCCATTGTGCATTTGCCATAAATGTGACTGTCACAAATAGGAGTAGAAGAATCTGTTTTTTCATTGTCGTATATGTTTTAGTATTAATAAAAAATACGCTGCAAAGATACGTACTATTGTTGGGATTGACCGACTCTTTCTTAACCATTGATGGCACAGTCCTTCTAAATGATGATTTTCTTCTTGTTGTAATTCTCGCGGAACTCCGTAGGGGTACATCCTTTGTGTTTGCGGAACAGGCGGTTGAAATTAGAGAGCGTATTGAAGCCTGAGTCATAACATATTTCAGCAGCCGTCATTGTGGTATCTATCAGCATTCGTGAAGCAAAACCCAGGCGAATTTCGATGATATAGTCCGACAACGTGCGGCCTGTACGCTGATGGAAGAAGCGGGAAAAGCCTACAGGTGTCATCCCTACCAACTCTGCAATCTGTTCAAGCCGCACTTCTTCGCGGAAATGACTCGCTATGTACTGCTGTACTTTATTGACGCGACGGCTCTCACTGCTTGTCTTGATGCGTGCAAACGAGGAACTGGACAGGGTGTGGCTGTCGTCGGCTAGCGACAGGTCGTAAAGCAGTTCAAGAAAGCTCAGCACCGCATGGAAGCCGTGCCCGTGACATGTCAATTCGTCCAATCTCCTATATATCCTCATAATGGTGAGCCCCGAAAAGGCGAGGCCCAAGCGGGCACGCTCCAGCATCTGACGGATGGAATGGAACTGACTCTTATTGAGCAGACTCTCGGGCAATATGTCGGAGGTGAACTGTATGGTAATCTCTCTGATGTCCTTACTACGGCATTCCCCCTGTTCCCATACGTGTTCCAGATTGGGACTAGCAATGAGGACCAGATCATACTTCCCAATCGTCTCACAGTTATCCCCCACCGTTCGACGCACTCCCGCAGCGCCTGCGATGAAATTAAGCTCGAATTCGGGATGGTTGTGTATGGGGAAGTCGAACGATGACTTGTGGCGGTCGGCCAAGTAGAAGCAGTCGCTGTCGGACAGCGGTGTGATTTCTCTCATCACAGTTGCTGTAGTGGAGTCTTGTTGAGTCATAACGATTATGTGTTTTTGTATCAGAGCATTGTTCCTATGCGCTCTATGAGTTCCAGGCACATGCGGCCATTGTGGTATGGGCATTTCCAGAAGCCGGCATGGTCATCATCGAGGTTCACACTGCCATCCTCGTGAATGCTCCAGTACCATTCGCCATGCTCGTAGTCGATGAGTCGGTCCTTGATGTAGCGCCACAATCGTAATGCCTTATCCAATGCCTTCTCATTGCCAAAATGCTGATAAAAATTAAAAAAACCCACGACGGCCTCTGCCTGCACCCACCAGTGGCGGTCGCGGTCGAAATGCGACGCATCGGGCTCTCCTTCATAAATCATGGAGCCGTCGGACTGCAACCCCTTCTCGCTCGCCAAAGCTACATCTCTCACTATTGGCTCCACCTTATTTATTATGGCT
>JAGCNQ010000221.1 GCA_017645845.1 Bacteroidaceae bacterium | reverse complement strand
CCAGAGTATGTTCCTGCATCGGGAGCATCCTCGTGGAGTGCATAGTCATTTTCACTTGAGAAAGTTGTACTGACAGCGGTGCCGATAGGGTAGAGGCAAAGCGGGTACTGACGCACCTGGGGTAGATTCCCATTGTCGTCAGCGATTTCTATCCTCTTTGTGTTCGTGTTTACCCTAAGGATGCAACGCCCAATGTTATCTACTCTAAACTTGTAGTCGCCGCTTGTGTGCAGGGTGATGCTTTGGATTCCTTTGGATAACGGAGCAAACGCAACTGACGGTCCCCAATGGTTTCCCCAATCTGTGGCCTCTGTCATGAATTTCAGTTCGCCCCCGTGAAAGAGGTAGCCTTCCCAAGTAAAAACACCATCCTCCTGTTCTGCCATGATTTGGCGGTTCCAGTTGGTGCCGGTAGCAGTACCTACAATATAAAGTGCAGCATGATTCTGTAAATTCACAACAAGCAACAAACAGAAAAGGAATATTCGAGTAGTTGGTTTCATGCTCCGAGTAGGTCGTTTTATGTTTTGCAAAGATACTCTTTTTTTTAAAAAGTATGAACAGCAAGAGTAAACTTTCTGCTGTCTTTCTTGTTTAGTAAGTAAAAACCTGCTATCTTTGCAAGGAAAATCTCATAAAACTATGGCAAATTATATTAAGCAAAGCCTGGAAGAAGGCGAGCAAATCATTTTCAACGGACGACTTCATTGGTCGTATATCTTCAGATTCTTATTCTTCAGCCTGCTGTTTACTTTGGGCGGGATTATCGTTATCGCCTTGGCTTATTACAAACAGCCAGAGCAGAAAACTGCGCTTTTCTATACAGGTATTGCAATGCTTGTGATAGCGTTCTTCATCTGGATTATCGGGCGCATCATCCGTACTCGCACCGAGTTCGCCGTTACGGACACACGCTTTGTGCAGAAGGATGGCATCTTCAACATCAAGATGACGGAGATTCCCTTGGCGCGCATAGAAACGGTTAACTTCTACCAATCCCTTTGGCAACGCATCCTCGGCACAGGTTGCGTGGAGATGGTTGGCAGTGGCGGCACTTCGCATCAGGTACACTGCATCGAGCAGCCCATGAGAGTTCGCAAAATCATTTGCGCCTCTATAAAGAAGCCTCAGAGCACTCAGAGTCCTCTGAATACTCAGAATAATCCGATTAATCCGAATACTCCGAATAATCAGAATGATGCAGAAAAGAATTGAAGACCGCATAGCATTTGTCGATTGGATACGCGTTATTGCTTGTTTTATGGTGATGCTGGTACATGCCAGCGAGAACTTCTATGGTGCTGACGACAGCGGTTTGGCTGGCAACGTGTCGAAGCTTGCCAACGAGGCTAACCGCTTTTGGGTAGCCTTCTATGACGGAGGGTTGGGACGCACTGCTGTACCTCTGTTTATGACTATCAGTGCTTTCCTGTTGGTGCCTATGAAGCCCGGCATGAGTATGACGGACTTCTATCGTCGCCGTATGTTACGCATCCTGCCCCCGATGATTGTTTTTATGTTGCTTTACTGCTTTTTGCCTTTAGCGTGGGGCGGTATGACTTGGGAAACTTCGTGGGCAGACTTCTGCCGTCTTCCTTGGAACTTCCCGTCGATGGCCGGTCATCTTTGGTTCATGTATCCGCTCATCAGCCTCTACCTTATTATTCCTGTTGTGTCGCCTTGGCTTGAGCGAGCTTCGGCAAAGGAAGAACGCATTTTCCTCTACATCTTCACCTTCTCCACGATAATGCCTTGGTTGCATCGCTTTGTGAGCGAAGAGCTCTGGGGCGAGTGCTTCTGGAACGGCTTCCATGCTCTTTGGTATTGCTCTGGTTATCTTGGCTATTTGGTGTTGGCACATTATATCCGTTTCCATCTCAAGTGGAGCGCCAAGAAGCGTATCAGTATCGGATTGGTTTGCTTCCTCATTGGTGCAGCCTTCACGGCTTGGAGTTTCTGGCTGAAAGGTGTGCCGGGTGTTGCCATCGAGACACCGATGCTTGAATGGAGTTGGGAGTTCTGCACATTCAATGTGCTGTTGGCCACTTTCGGCCTTTTCCTTGCTTTCTCTACCATCCACAAGCCTACGCCGCGCATCATCACGTCGCTTGCCAAATTGAGTTTTGGCATGTATCTGATGCATCTTTTCTTCCTGGCTCCTATTGCAGCATACTTTGTTAATGGAAGTCCCGCAGAGCCAATCATTCCCGTCTGGGCAGCCATTCCTGTTATAGCTGTGCTGAGCTTCATCTGCTGTGCTGTTACCACGAAGCTTATCTCGCTGCTGCCCGGCAGTAAGTGGATTGTGGGTTAGTTCATAGTCCATAGTTCATAGTTATGAGTTCATAGTTGTTTTTTACTTAGTTGCGTGGCACAGTTAACTATGAACTATGCACTGAAGATATTGCCTGTTGCTGCCATTGCCGATGAGGTAAATCGGACGCTTGTGGAGCGGCAGGCAGTTGTCATTACTGCACCCCCGGGAGCCGGCAAGTCAACATTGCTGCCTCTTACCCTTCTTTCCGCTGCTCCTGTGAAGGGTAAGATATTGATGCTGGAGCCGCGTAGGTTAGCCGCCCGACAGATAGCAGAGCGTATGGCCGAGCTATTGGGCGAATCCGTCGGCAAGACGGTAGGCTACCGAATTCGCTTTGAGACATGTGTGAGTGCCGAGACACGCATCGAAGTATTGACCGAGGGCATATTGACCCGTATGCTCGAGAGTGACCCGACCCTCGAGGGAACGGGCATTGTTATCTTTGATGAGTTTCACGAACGCAGCCTGCACTCAGACCTTGCCCTCGCCCTCACCCGTCAGGCACAGCATATTTTGCGTCCAGACCTGCGACTCGTCGTGATGTCTGCCACGATTGATACCTCAGCCCTCTGCGAGGCTTTGCAGGCGCCGCTCATCGAGAGTCAGGGGCGTATGTTTCCTGTCGAGGTTGTCTATGCGAGAGAGGATACAGACCATCAGGATATGCCGCAAGCGGCGGCTACTGCTGTGCGTCTTGCCTTATGCAAGCACGAGGGTGACATACTGGTTTTCCTTCCCGGGCAGGCAGAGATAATGCGTTGTGCCGAATTGCTGCAAGGGGGAGGACAAATCTTGGCAGGAGAGAATCATCGAAAGCCTGTTACTGTTCTTCCCCTTTATGGCAATCTTACGTCAGCAGAGCAGCGTCGTGCCATCATGCCTTCAGTTGGAGGGGAGCGTAAGGTCGTACTTGCCACGCCGATTGCTGAGACCTCGCTCACGATAGAGGGAGTACGTGTGGTCATCGATAGCGGACTCTTTCGCACTTTGGTTTTTGACCAGCGAACGGGACTCAGCCATCTTGAGACCGTTTCCATCAGTATGGATATGGCTACGCAGCGTACCGGTCGTGCAGGACGTGTGGCACCAGGTGTGTGCTATCGTTTGTGGACGAAGGCGGCAGAGCATCGTATGGCGGAACAGCGTAGGGCAGAGATAGAGTATGCCGATTTGGCACCGATGCTATTGGACATTGCTGCTTTTGGCGAGTCGGATGTTGCGGCGTTGCCTTGGCTTACTACACCTCCCTTACACGCTGTTGTTGCGGCTCGTCAGCTACTCCTTTCGCTGAGTGCCGTTGATGATGCGGGAGTTATTACGCCGCTTGGAAAACGAATGGCTCAGCTTCCTTGCCATCCGCGTATTTCGAGAATGATACTTCATGCAGCATCTTTGGGCGACGAAGCATCGGACAGTGTTGCTTTGGCTTGTGATATTGCGGCCCTGCTCGAGGAGAGAGACCCGCTTCTTCATCTCGAAGGAGATACAGATATGGCCGGTCGGATAAGTCTGTTGCGGAAGGCCCGTAAACAAAAGAAATATGGGCAATGGCAACGTATCGCACAGGTGGCAGAAGCTTATCGTCGTATGATGCGGGCAAAGGAGGACAATACAAATGTTGTGTCGGAAGAGTTAGGTCGCCTTGTGGCTTATGCCTATCCGGAGCGTGTGGCGATGGCAATGGATTCTGCGGGACGTTTCCGTTTGGCAAGTGGCGAAGAAGTGCGGCTTGATTACAGAGACCCGCTTTCGTCCTACTCATGGCTTGCTATCGGACCTCTTCAGACCTTTCCAGGGGGAGGCTTCGGAAAAGTATTCTTGGCGGCTGCTGTCGAGTTCTCGGACCTGGAGGAACTGGCTACGGAGCGAGACAATGTAACTTGGGATAACAAGCAGGAATGTCTGCTTGCACAGCACGAATGGCGTATAGGTCGGCTGTTGCTGCGTTCCCAACCCATCTATGACGCAGCGCCCGACCATCAGGAGACTTTAGCCGTACGAAGTCAGCGCGTGCTCTGCGATGCTGTAAAGAAGAACGGGCTCAGTATGTTGTCTTGGAACGATGATGTAAGTGCCATGCAGCGCCGTGTAGCACAGGTTGCAGCCTGGCATCCGGAGCTGGACATCCCTGACCTCTCCACATCGCATCTTCTTGCGACAGCACCCGATTGGTTGCCATTCTATCTTAATGATGGGGGCCGCTTGCGTACCACAAAGGCTGCGCTCCAGAGTATTGATTTATGTGCCGCATTGTGGGCACTCATTCCTTATGACCTGCAGCAGCAGATAGAGCAGCTTGCTCCCTCGCATATTAAGGTGCCGACAGGCAGCCGCATTCGTTTGGACTACCGTGTTGGAGCAGTAGCGCCCGTGTTGAGCGTCCGTCTGCAGGAGTGTTTCGGAATGGAGGAGACACCGCGTGTGGATGGTGGCCGTGTACCGGTATTGATGGAGTTGCTCTCGCCGGGATATAAGCCAGTTCAGCTCACTCAGGATCTTCGCAGTTTCTGGCAGAATACATACTTCGAGGTGCGGGGCGAACTGCGCCGCCGCTATCCAAAGCATTATTGGCCAGACAATCCGCTCGAAGCAGAAGCAGTGAGGGGAACAAAAAAGCAGACCCGTTAATCTCTATAGAAGGGCCCTTACCAGATGTCTTCTGGCTTCTCGGGATTGTCGTAAATCTCCTTTGCGCAGTATTCGATGAAGTCCATGTAGAACTCCTTTTTCTCTGCGTCAAGAACGGACTTAAGCTTGATGTAGTAGGTCTCGTTGGGGTCGAGTGTCTGACGGACGAAGATGTGGCGGATATTCTCGCGGTCGTTGTAGTCGCGTTCTGTTCCGTCGGCGGAGTTGATGGACTTAGGCCCCTTCATGTAGCCGTTGTTACGCATCTTCTTATCGACCTCGGCATCGTAATCATCGTCGCCTGTATCCCTTTCCCAACCGACTAATCTTGCAGTTATATCGTTCCTACAGTCCATTGTCAGGTCCAGTGGAATGCCTGCGACGGGCAACTTGTTAGGATCGCTGCCGAAATATATCTGAGCTACACCACGTTTGGAGTTGGCCAGAACCTTATATCGTACCTCATAAGTGCCGCGCCGCGGTACGGGAGGCAGTTTGAACATGACTTCGAAGCGTCCTACGGCCTTCATCTCATCACGGTGGAGGTTGCACCAGTCGTCGTTCCATGCATTGTAATAGACAAAGAGCATGTCGTCGTTCTGCTGCATATTCTCGAAGTAGTTGTAGGTTTTTTGCGTGTTGGGGATAAAGACATGCTTGTAACGTTCTTCAGATGCCTTCTTCAGTCGTATATCGTTGTTCATGGCTTCGGGGAAGAGGCTCATGCCATCGAATCGGATGCGGTTCTTCTGGAAGTTGTCGCGCGTAGCGTCGTTGTAGGAAATCGGCGCATCGATGGGATAGACGCAGCAGTTCACCATATCATTCAGGATGGTCAGGGGCGATTCCGTATCCACAAGGCTGCCCACCTTGTCGGGGTCGCAACCAATCTCCTCGCCGGTACCTTGGCGCTCATTGTCGGTAATGGGGAAGCGATTGATATAAACACCATTGCTGGCACCGCTCTCTATGAGTTTGAAGAGTCGGCGCTTGCCCATCGTGGTGTAGAACTCATACACGGGGATGGAGTAGGTGTTCGGTTTATTCAGGTTATAGCCATATTCGTTGATGTGGAACACCAGTTTGCCCTTCGGGATGCGCATGGGCAGGATGTGGTAGGTTATCCACTGATAGAGCAGGTGGTCCTCACTCGCGTAGTTCTCGTCGGTCGTGAAATGGTCATCGTCGCTGTACTGGTGGTTGTCGAGAATCCATTGGATGAGTTTCCTCAGCAAGTCGGGGTCTTTGGGATCGATGCCCTGACTGCGCCAATAATCGTCGGGCTCTGCAAAGATGGTGAAGCCATAGAGGCGGTGTTTGGGCGCATAGCCGATTTCGCCTTCAGCAAAGCCTGCTGCCACCATGCCAATCAAGTCACCGACTTGGCCCGTTTGGTAGAGTTCTTCGTACTTCTCGTCGCGCACAGCCCTGAGCGTGTCGAGCAGACCGCAAGCCTGGATGACGCGGAAACATGTCAGGAATCCATCTCTCTGTTCATCTAGGCACTCCTGAATATAGCTGGCAGCTGTGACATCCTTGGGTGCAATGACCTTTTCCATCTGGTGGATGATACCATTGATGGTGAGGATATCACGTTCTTTGACGCTGACGGGGCAGTTGTCGTTGATGTAGATGCTGTCCGGCTGGTTGCTGGGCTTCCTGACGGAGAGTTTCTTGTCGTTGAGGCAACCGAGGATGAATTCGTCCTTGTCGTTGGGGAAGTTGGTAGTCTCGAAAAAGGCTGTGAGTTCATCTCCGCCGTCGATGATGCTATTAAAGGCGATGACTTGGCGGATGGAGTCCAGTTTCTGCTCACTGGGAAAAGCATCCCATGAGGGTTCGTTGATGAGTCCTTCCTTTACCAAGTCCTCCAGGTACTTCTGGATTGCTTCGTTGTTTGGTGCGAAGACGGTATAGACACCTCGCGCACTCAGCAGCTGGCTAACCTTCG
The DNA here is from genome assembly GCA_017645845.1 of Bacteroidaceae bacterium. Classification (GTDB taxonomy): domain Bacteria; phylum Bacteroidota; class Bacteroidia; order Bacteroidales; family Bacteroidaceae; genus Physcousia. Next base: position 900 of record JAGCNQ010000221.1, on the reverse strand, counting down.
AATTACTGATTTTACTGATGTTGACCTGACGCAGGATGTCAACGTAGCTGCTGTAGGCCTCGTGCTTTTCCAGATAGCTCAGGATGGTCTCTTCCGTGAACACATAGCGTGAAGAGGTGTCAATGTTCTCCGTACAGTTCCAAAGGCAGGCGATGCAGACAGCCGCAAGGTATAGTTTGAACGTGTTAGAAAGACGTCTCATGTCGATTTAGGTGCTTATTTCGGTACAAAGTTAGTAGAAAATATAATACAAAGCAACAAATTGTTGTGTTTCTTTTGCAATTTGCGCGTATAATTGTATTTTTGTACGCGAATGGACAGTCTGAAAGACCCCAACAACCAAACGACTAAACAACTAAAATAAAAAACATGAAGAAGAATTTTTTCATCGGTTTTGCAGCAATCGCTGCCGGACTCTGTCTGACTGCTTGCAACGGCAAGACGGACAGCAACAACGAGAGTGGCGACAGCCTTACCCTCTCAGGTCTCAATCCCGCTGACTTTGCCAGCGATTCCACCGCCCTCTATGTCCTTACCAACAGGAATGGTATGGAGGTGTGCTTCACCAACTTCGGCGGCCGTATCGTCAGTATCATGGTTCGCGACAGGGACGGCAACATGACGGATGTCTGCCTCGGTCACGACAACATCGCCGACTATGAGAAGTTCGGTGCCCAGGGTTGCAACTTCGGTGCACTCATCGGCCGCTACGGCAACCGCATCGCCAAGGGTCAGTTCGCCCTCGACGGCGAGAGCTATCAGCTGCCCATCAACAATGGCCCAAATAGTCTGCATGGCGGTGGCCCAATTGCCTTCCACAACCGCATTTGGGATGCTAATCAGATAGACGACAAGACCTTGGAGTTCGCTACTACCAGCGCTGACGGCGAGGACGGCTAT
>JAGCNQ010000220.1 GCA_017645845.1 Bacteroidaceae bacterium | reverse complement strand
TCGCCCTTGACAATCACACGGCCTGCAATCGTCAGCGGACGATCGAACCATGTTGACATAATCGGGCCTCCATAGACCTCTGTATTCAGCTTGACGATTCCACCTTCGCACGTCATCTCTGCATTGGGCTTGATACGGAAGGTGGGCGAGTCGCAATGAGCGCAAATCATGCGGAAGCCAGCTTCGGCCAGATTCTTGCGTCCGATGTGGAAGGCATAGACAGAAGAATCGTTCTTCATTACATACAGTTTATCACCAGCCTTTACCTCAAGGGGCATTCGCGGGTCAAAATGGCGATAGCCAGCCTTCTCCAATTCGCTGGCGATGTTCTTCGCTGCCAAGAAATTAACCGGCGAAGCATTCAGAAAATCTAATAGACTATTAATCATATTGTAAATGTTTTATCCAATTCTTCACGAAATATTTGGCAAAGTTACGAAAAAAAAGTGAAGAAGGCTGCGATTAAGTGAGAGAAATATCAAGTTTACTTGAATAATTCCGAACAAAAGCAGTCTCGACGAAGTCAGTGAAGACTGAAGAGTGAAGAATTAATGTTTTTCTTTTTTTTAGGGGGCGAAACCAACTCGGAGAAGCTTGCCGCTTGTGCCTGCCCCACTATTAAAAGCACGTCTTGATGCAAAATCTTTTTTCATTTAATGAAATTTCTATTTTTCCTTAAGATTATTTTCCTTTTCTCCCAAGGGTATTTTTTGTTCCGAGCCTTAAAACTTATGTTCCAAGCCTTGAAACATAAATTTCACGTCTTGGAACTTGTATTTCACGAGCTGGAACACAGTTTACTCCTGGGAGAAAAAACATTTAGCCCTAGGCAGAGAAACATTTTTGTCCTAGAGGGAAGATTTTTTTTGTTCTAAAGGGAGATACGTTTTGTCTTATAGGGTAGAAATAATTCTCAGCAGATAATCACTTTTTCTTTGCAAAATCTTGTATATATATTAAATAATGTGTATCTTTGCAAAGATTTAGGTAAAAAGTTCTAACCGAATTTTATTCAGAAACGATATTTATTAACCAAATTTAAAAGCTAAAACAAACATGAAACAAAGATTACTTCTCTTCCTAATTGCCCTGATAGGACTTTTAGGAGGCAGCGTGGATGTTTGGGCACAGGAAGTACCAGAACCTACTGCGCAGTGGGATTTCAACAATGCGGACGACTTGATGGCACCCGATAAGGGAAGCCTGACAATGTCTCCAGCTGTGTTAGGGGCGAAAAGCATTACGCTTACCGACATCGTTGGTGCCGGCATCACACAGACAAACGGTCCTGCCGATGGGAATAAAGCCATCTATATTCCTGCCACATCGGCTTTGAAGGTGTCTCGTGCAGACGGTGCTGAGCCTTCGCAGGCCTACACCCTTCTGATGGACATTATGGTGCCTGATGCCAACCCTTTCAATGGCTTGTTCCAGACGGACGAAGCAAACAGTAATGACGGCGACCTGTTCACCAATAGTAACAAGATTGGTATTGGTTCCTTTGGAAATGGTGGCTACTTCGGCAGCATCCAGAATAACAAGTGGTATCGCGTCGTGCTGATTTACCGCGACGGAAAGAACATTCTCTATGTGAACGGTGAGAAACTTGTCGAAGCCAATCCCGACAACAACGACCGCTTCAAGATACAGCCCTTTGGCTTCTATCTGTTCTGCGACGAGGACGGCGAGAAACAAGACAACTATGTTTCCCGCATATCCTTCTGGGAAACCCCGCTTACCGATGCGCAAGTAAGTGAGTTAGGCAGAGTCATTCCTCCTGTGGTAATGGAGATTGCTACAGCTGAAGACTTGGTGGACTTTGCCGAATTAGTAAACGAAGGTAACAACGATGCTCATGGTGTGCTGACGGCCGACATCAACCTTACCGCTCCTTGGGAAACACCCATAGGTATCGACGGCACGCCTTATGCCGGCATCTTCGACGGACAGGGACACAAGATTTCCGGTTTCCAAGGAACAGGTGCCGGTAAGTTCGGTCTCTTTGGCTTCACCAGCTCTGCTGTCATCAAGAACTTCAGCATCGATGGTACACTTACGGTAACAGGCGGAACAGGTACTGGTGCTATCGGATGGACAACGGGAAGCACGATTAATAATGTACACTCCACTTTGGCAATTGCTGTTACCGAAAGCGGAACGCATCATGTGGCAGGCGTAGTCGGCACAGCCCAAGGTAACAATACCATTAGCGGCTGTACTTTTGCCGGTTCCTTGACAGTAGCTCCCGGAAACAACGACAACTTTGCTGGCGTCGTGGGTTACCTCGGAGGCGATCGTGTGGAGTATTGTGCCAACTACGGCACCATCACTTATGCTGACTTAAACTGTGCTGCAGGCGGCATTACTGCCTACCTCAATAACACCGCTTCATACGTAAGAAACTGTCTGAATGTGGGTAAGGTGTCCTGTGAAGAAACCGAAGGAAGTCCTTCGTATGGCAGCGCCATTATAGGTTGGCTGAGAACTCACGACGCCACACACTTGACGGACAACTGCTGGCTCGAAGGTAGTGCCTATGGTGCAGGACGTAATGGCAGCGTGGACGTACTGACAGCAGTATGTTTCACTGAGGACAAACTGGCCAGCGGTGCGGTTTGCTATGCTTTGAACGGCGACCAAACGGAAATCGGCTGGTACCAGAATTTGGGCACTGATGAACAGCCCACTCTTGATGACACCCATGCACAGGTCTATATGGTCGGACGCCTGCATTGTAACGGCGATGTTTATGCGGATGCCTCCTATTCTAACTCGTATTCAGAAATTTCTCAGGACGATCATGATCCCGTCGATGGCTTCTGCTCTTATTGCGGTCTTTGGTACGAAGACTTTTTTACTCCCAATGCCGAAGGCTTCTATGAGATTGCAAATGCCAAACAACTCGCTTGGTTCGAGATGAAGGTGAACAAGGGAGCTCTTGATGCCAATGCCATATTGACAGCCGACATCGACTTCGCCCAGCTGATGCCAGAAGGCGCAGATCCGGAGGAAACCCAGGTAATTTGGGTGCCTATCGGCGACTGGGGTAACACTAGAGGAACCGGCAGCGCTGCCTACATGGGTCACTTCGACGGTCAGGGACATAAGATTACCAATTTTAATGTTACAGCAAGACAGAACTTCTTTGGTCTCTTCGGTGTCATCTCAACAGGCTGTCTCATCGAGAACTTCAGCATCTACGGCTCGCTCAGCACTATCTACCAGTACGCTGGGCCTGTAGCAGCCTATGCTCGCGATGATGAACTCGCCATCCGCAATATCCATAGCTTCGTGGATATCAACAACACTTGTGTAGGCGGCAGACAAGGTGGTATCCTGGGTGGCGCTCATGGAACGATGACCATCATCGAAGGCTGTATCTACTCCGGCACTATGGCATCCAATGATAATGGTGGCGGCGGTAACTATGGCGGTATTCTGGGTTATGCTAACAACAGCACCAGTGTTTATATCAACATCACCAACTGCCTGTTCGACGGTGAGATTTACAATTCTTCCTCGGCACCCGGCAACTGCACCTTTGGTGGTATCGTTGGTTATGCAAATTCACCCTATGTAACCATTAAGAACTGCCTGTCCATCGGTTCGGTACAGTCTCCAAAGTATGCTCAGTTCTTCGGCGCGCTGAACGGCCCGAACTCGAAAATCTACAACAGCTACTACCAGGGTGATTATGTCTATGGCACTTCAAGCGGCAAGACAGCTGATCCTCAGGAGGCAACAGAGGTAACCGATGAGCAGCTTGAAAGTGGTGAAATTGCCTGGAAACTGAACGAAGAAACATTCATCGACCCCGTATGGCATCAGGTTCTTAGCGAAGATTATCATCCCTTGCCTTATGTCAATGTCAATGGTATAGTTTATCAGACAATCAGCGGAGACTATGAAATCATTGATCCAGACGACCCATCATATTTCATCAGCAATGTGATTGCTATTGAAACAGAGTTCATCGAACAGACTGTTGCATACCAAGACCTGCTTGACGACTATGCAGCAGAAGTTGAGTCCTGGAAAAACATTGAGGGTCTCGAAGCGTTCCTTGCTGCCTATAGGGCCGCAGCCGATCAGAAGGATAGCATCAAGAAGTCCGCTGCCAACTATGCTGCTTACGTGCAGGCTTGTACGGATGTTGTTAACTACCTGTCGGAGAATGACCTCCAGGGTGTCTGGGCAAACTTCTTGAAGACTTATATTGATCCTGAGAACGAGGTAGAGCCTAACACGAACTATCCCAACGGAAGCTATGCCTACATCATGGATAACCTCCAGTTGGACGATGAAGCTATCCTTGCAGAGATTGCTTTCGTGAATCAGATGCTGGAGAATGCTATCGCCGGTGGTGTCACAGCAGGAACCGAGATAACCCGCTTGCTGGTAAATCCCAACTTTACCGAAGGCTATGAGGGATGGACTGTTGAATATGAAGGCGGTTCTGCCGACGTTGGTGGCAACATCGAAATTATGCCTATTCCTGAAGCATTTAACAACAAGAGTTTCAATGCCTCACAAACGCTGACCGAACTTCCGAACGGTATCTATATGATGGCCGTCAACGGTTTGTTCCGTACTGGATCAGATGTGAATGCTCAGTTCTACGCTGGTCAGTTCTATCTGAACGACACATATAACTACTTCATGTCGCCCGGTGAAGATCTTGTCACGGATTGGGACGCAGAGCCTGGAGTGAACTGCCTCGGTGAAAACAGTACAGATGCCTGGTATGTGGGCGATGAAGAAGGTTGGGTGCCGAATCAGAGGAATGGCTGTTCCGTTGCTTTTAATGCCGGTCGCTACGTGAACTTTACAGCAACCGAAGTTACCGACGGCACACTGACCGTTGGTACGCGCAACTTGGGAACCGGCCTTGCCAGCGACTGGATGCCTTTCGGCAACCTTCACGTTTATTATTTGGGTACTGCCGAGGAAGCCGACGACATGCTCACCAAGGTACTTGAAGGTTATAAGGCTCGCGCTCAGGTCATCGTGAATCTCGACTATAGCATCGATGCCAATGACTTCACCAGATATCCTAACATGTCGGAGGAACTTAAAGGACAACTTGTGGGTGCAATCTCTGTCGTCGGACAAACCGATGATAAGGTGGCTCTCATTGGTACTTTCTCCGACCTATTCAACCAAGTGCTCGCATGTCGCAAGGCATACATCGCAATGCTTGATGCAGCCAATAAACTGACAGATATCATTGATGATTTGGATGGTGCTGGTTTAATTTCCGATGAGGTGTATATAAAGTGGAGCGACGAAATCGATGCTGCACAGAAACATTACGAAGACGGTGACGTCACAGCTGAAGAGGCGCTCGCTATTGCAGACAAACTTAATAATGCCAACGTGATAAGCCTCGAAATGGTTGATGGCGCATATCAACTGACTTCTGCAGAGGATATGATGGTGTTCGCACGCATGGTTAACTTTGGTATGAACTCTTCGAATGCTGTTCTTGTGAACGATATCGACTTCGCTGACCTGATACAGGAAGGTGAAACTGAGGTTTCATGGCCTTCCATTGGCGATTGGAACACAGGCGATACGAGATCTGCCTTTATGGGTCACTTCGACGGTCAGGGACATAAGATTACCAATTTCAATGTCACCGCAGGAAAGAACTTCTTCGGTCTCTTCGGCGTCATTTCAACAGGCTGTCTCATCGAGAACTTCAGCATCTACGGCTCGCTCAGTACTATCTACCAGTACGCTGGCCCTGTAGCAGCCTACGCTCGCGATGATGAACTCGCCATCCGCAATGTCCACAGCTTCGTGGATATCAACAATACGTGTGTTGGTGGCAGACAAGGTGGTATCCTGGGCGGTGCTCATGGAACTTTGACCATCATCGAAGGCTGTACCTATTCCGGGACTCTTGCTGCTAACGATAATGGTGGCGGCGGTAACTACGGCGGTATCGTCGGTTATGCAAACAACAGTACCAGTGTTTATGTCAACATCAACAACTGCTTGTTCGACGGCAAACTTGTCAACACCGCTGCTTCTCCCGGCAACTGCACCTTTGGTGGTATCGTTGGTTATGCTAATTCGCCTTTTGTAACCATTAAGAACTGCCTGTCCATCGGTACGGTACAGTCTCCAAGGTATGCTCAGTTCTTCGGTGCACTGAACGGTCCGAACTCGAAGATTTACAACAGCTACTATCTGGGCGACAATATCAATGGCTCAGGTAGTGCTCAGATTGCAAGTCCTCAGGAGGCCGAAAAGGTGACCGGCGAACAGTTGGCAAGCGGCGAAGTCTGCTACAAACTCAACGTGGACCAGCCTTCAATTGTTTGGTATCAGACCATTCTCGAGGACGATTATCCCGTACTCGACAATAGTCACGAAGTTGTGCTTTATAACGACGAGTACGGCTTCTACAACATGACTAATGATGGTCCTGTTGGCATCAACGAAGTTGCAGAACCTGCTGAGAACGGCATCATCTACAACCTGGCAGGTCAGCGCCTCCAGAAGATGCAGAAGGGTATCAATATCGTAAACGGAAAGAAGATTGCGATTAAGTGAGGATAAAGTTGAGCCTAAGTTCATGCTTTATCGAGCGTGAACAATCTCAGCGAAGCCAATATTCTTAAGTAAACAAGCACAGCTCCCTCCCATCCTCCTCTAAGGGGAGGGGGCTTGACGACTGGGTTATTTGGAACGCTGAGTAAACATCTGCCTGACAGAATAAAGTAAAAAAGTGAAATTCCCCTGACTGACTTTGAGAACCAAAGTTGCGGTCAGGGGAATTATATGTATTGGCAACTCGAAAGAAGTAATGAAAAAATACTCCCTCAATGTCATTTTGTGCAAGCTATCGACTTTTTTCTGCAAAATGTTGCAAATTAGATAAATAATATCTACCTTTGCCGCATATTTTTAGGATAATATAGAATAATACACAAAAACAGTCTTTTTATAAACTAAATTTAAGTCAAAACAATTATGAGAAAGTTATGTACTTTTCTGTTTGCACTCGCTTGCTTTACAAGCATGAACGCAGATGAACTTTATCTTGTTGGCGACGGCACTCCCATCGGTTGGGAAGGCGATATCAATCAGCGTCAATCAACAAGGATGACCGAGACATCATCTGGTGTCTATGTATGGACTGGCCTCCTCAAGCATGGCGGAGAAGGCTTTAAAATCCAAGCCGGAACCAGCTCTTGGGATGACCGCTACACTCCCTCATCGGCCAATTTTGCCATTTCCGGCTCAGGCACTGACACCTACCAGCACAACGGAGATGACTGGAAATGGAACCCCACACACGATGACTGGCAGTACTACACCATTACGCTCAATATGAATGATGGCACACTGTCTTGGGAACCTGCTTCGGTTACGCTCTTGACAGCTGACGAAAACGGCTACTTCAACATCGGCACAGCAGAGGAACTGAACAAACTTGCCTTCATGTGTCGCAACAATGTGAACAACGAGAACTACAAGGTTAAGCTGACAGCCGACATTGACTACACGGCCTACAAGAACGGCAGCATGTCTGCCATCGGTATCACGGAGAATCATGCTCCTTTCCGTGGCGAGTTCGACGGTCAGAACCACACTGTTACTGTTGACCTGATATCCTACAGCACACGCTTCGGCTTCTTCGGAACCATCGTAGGTAAGGTATACAACCTTAAAGTTGCTGGCAAGATTACTGCCACTAACAAGAACCAGATTGGCGGCATCTGCGGCCTCTTGAAGGGCAACGACAACAAAATATACAACTGCATCAGCGAAGTAGAGATTGTCGATAGCCAAAGTGGCGACGGAACAATTGCCGGCTTCTGCGCCGTGACATACGATGCAACCTCTATTGAGAACTGTGCTTTCTACGGCAAGATTTCCGCTCCCAACCGCAATGGTAATGGTGGCATTGTAGCATGGGCTAACAGCGGCGCAAGCACGACCATCAAGAATTGTCTTATTGTTGCAGACATCAGCTGGTCAGCTGGCGAAGACTTCGGTCGCAACAACCCTTCTGTCATCAATAGCTTCAAGACCAATACAGGTGACGAGACCTTGGCTAACGGTCAGATGACCTACAAGCTGAACAACTATGTGTCTGGTTCCGAAGACTGGTTCCAGACTCTTGGTACAGACGTTATGCCTACTCCTCTTTCTACAAGTGCGAAACTCTATGCCAACGGCTCATTCTATTGTGACGGTGTCACCTCTAAGGGCGGCGACGTTGTGCTGAGCAATACCGATGCGTCAATTGTTGACCCCCACGTCTTTGGCGAAGATGGTGTCTGCACAGGTTGTCATGCTGTAGGCGAGGAGGCAGAAGCAGTTAGTGGCGTTTATCAACTCCAAAAGGCTGGCCACTTGCTTTGGTGGGCACAATATGTCAATGCTGGCAATCCGGCATCTGAGGCTGTCCTCACATCCGATATGGATATGAGTACCGCCAAGTATGTTCCAGCAGGTACTTCCGAGAACAAGTATATTGGAACCTTCGACGGCCAAGGACACACAGTAACATTGGCGTTGGATCATTCCGACTTGAACTATCAAGGCCTCTTCGGCATTGCTACGGATGGTGCTACCATCAAGAATATCGTGGTTAAGGGTTCTGTGAAGGGTAACAGCTATGTCGGTGGCATCGTTGGTGGTTCTAACGGAGGCACAGACGGCAAGAAACTCAGCATCATCAATTGTGGTAACGAAGCCACCATTACTGCTACCAATGCAAATGGTGCAGGTATCATCGGCGTGAACATGACCGGTCAGGCTCACTTCTTTATCTCCAACTGCTACAATGTCGGCAACGTAACCTCTGGCCGTGAGTCTGGTGCCATCACAGGTTGGACAGGTGGCGACAAGTCAACCATCGAGAACACCTACAACATCGGTGTTGTAACGAATGGCGAAGGCGATGGCTTTATACGTGGCGGCGGAAACCTTGTCAACACCTACAACCTTTCTGCTTCTGATGATAAAGTTACTAGTGGAGAACTTTGCTACAAGTTGGGTGCTGCCTTCAGTCAGCTCATCGGTACAGACACTTATCCTGCATTCGGTGACGCACCTGTTAGCTATGTTGGCGAAGTTGGCTATGCAACCCTGTACGACACCACTACCGGCTATGAGTTGAATGGTGATGTCAGCGCATATGTTGCCATAGCCAACAACACTTGGCTCGAACTTACAAAGATTGAGAAGGTTCCCGCAGGCACTCCTGTTGTCCTGAAGGGCACATACTTCAACAAGATTGATGCTGACCTTCCCGCCATCAACGTTGCTAATGAACTCCAAGGTACAGATGTTGATACTGAGGCTGATGGTACGATGTACATCCTTGCTCAAGTGGATGACAAGGTTGGCTTCTATAAGGCAACAGGCACAATCCCCGCAGGTAAGGCTTACTATCAGAGCACCAGCGGTGTGAAGGCGTTCTACTTTGCAGGAGACGATGCAACGGGAATTGAAGACCTTAACGTTGACGTTAACCTTGACGGGGCTATCTACAATGTTGCTGGTCAGCGTCTGCAGAAGATGCAGAAGGGCATCAACATTATTAATGGTAAGAAGATTCTGAAGTAACAGAACAGCCCCCTCCCTTCCACGAGGGGAAGGGGCTGTAATATGATTAATGTAATTACTAACCAATGACCCATACCCCCATTTGTCACCTTCCCTTTGTGGGAGGATGGGAGGGGGCTTATATGATGAAATACATTAAACCATCTATGCAGGTTGAAGAGGCTCAGGCAGCCCAAATGTTGGCTGAGAGCCTTCCAATTAACAGTGAAGTGACCGTCGACGGAGGTCAGGCACTAACCAAAGAAGACGACTGGAATATCTGGGGCGAAGAATAACCTCTGACCCCACTCTCTTTAAGCAATCCCCGAGGTGCAAATTACAGCCTCGGGGATTGCTGCGTTTATAATCTATAATAAGGAAGGAAAATGAAACTCCATTATGACTATATTTTCAAAATAAGTGTGTCTAAAATACTTTTTTGCCCAGAAAGGCGTTCTTAACAAAGAAAGGTGTTAAAATATTTTGAAGGAAACGAAAAAAAAGTTAATTTTGTGAAACAAAACTATGTAAAACCAACAAATAATTAACCCTTTTATTAACAACATTTTTTTATTAACAAATTTACACATTAACATGAGAAAAAATCTATTGAATCTGTGTTTGACAGCACTGATGTGTGTTGTTAGCACAACTGCATGGGCACTTTCCGAAGTGAACGGCGTTTACCAGATTGGTACGGCAGAAGACCTGGAAGAGTTCACTGCCCTTGTGAATGAGGGAAACCGCTTTGCCAATGCCCTGCTGACGGCAGACATCGTCAAGTCCTCTCCCTCGACGATGATTGGCACCGATGCCATTGAGTACGAAGGTATCTTCGACGGTGCCGGCCACTCCATCACCATCGACCTCAAAACGGAGTCGAGAGGCATTGCTCTCTTCCGCTGGGTAGGCCGAAAGGGTATCGTCAAGGACCTGAAGGTGCAGGGCGAGATTACCACCAGCAGCGACTGGGCAGCAGCCATCGCCGTAGAGACGAGGGGCATTGTCCGCGGCTGCTATGTTGACGTGAAGATCAACAGCACCAGGAATGGCGATGCCACAGACGGCGCCATCGCCTTTAGGACATCGACGGGCACCATCGTCGAGGACTGTCTGGCAAAGCTCAACATCCAGGGCGCAAGCACGCAGAACTGCGGCGGCGTGGTTGGCTGGGCCAACGGCAAGACCAGCATCGTGAACTGTCTGGCCATCAACAGCGACAGCAACTTCGACATCTCCAACGGTGCCAGCAATGGCCTTGCCCGCAATCCGGGCAACGTGAAGTTCGTCAACGTGGAGAGCTACAATGCAGACAACTACGCCAACCGTCCCGATGGCGGATCGTACAACAACTACGTCACCGACCTGTGGGGAGCTGCTGCTCACAGCACCGTAACCCAGGTGAACGTAGAGGACCTGGCCGATGGACGCATCTGCTATCAGCTGAACAACGACCAGAGCCGCATCGCCTGGGTACAGAACATCGGCACCGATCCCTTCCCAGTTCCCGCAGCATTCGGCACAGGTCAGGTCTATGCCTCCGTTCCCACTGACTGCGCAGGCAAGGCTGAAGGCGACGTGACGTATTCCAACAACGGCACCGATCAGGCCACGAAGCACACGCTCGACGCGATGGGCATCTGCACCACCTGCGGCTACTTCGACTTCCACGCCTTCGACTACTGCTATGAGTTCGGTTCCGACAGATACGTCAAGCTTGCCAACACAACCGACATCGACCGCTGCGAAGTCTGGAACAAGGCCATCGGCGGCTTCAAGCTCAACATGAAGATGGTGGACGACATCGAGTACAAGGCTGAACCCGGTCGCTTCATCTTCAACGCAACGGACTGGGTGGATGGCGACTTCAACGGCGACGGACACGTGCTCACCATCGAAATGAGCGACATCACTGTCAACGGCGCATCCTTCATCCCCTGCCAATACATGGGCACCTTCGAGAACGTCATCATGCATGGCTCCATCACTACGACGGGACAGTACGCAGCCTCCATCTCCAGCTGGGCACGCCAGTACGTCGTGCGCAACGTCTATTCCGACGTGACCATCAATGCCAACAACTCGAGCGACAACACAGCCGGCGGTTTCTTCGGCATTGCTTACTATAACAAGTCTGTGGAGAACTGCATCTATGCAGGCAACATCGGCGGAGGCCCCTACATCGGAGGCTTCAGCGGATGGGCAAGCGACCCGACATCTTTCACCAATTGTGCCGTCCTCGGCAACGTAGAAGGCAGAGAAGGCGACAACTCCCAGAACATCTGCCGCAACCCGGGCAATGTGCGCACAAATAACTGCTACGTCGTGAACCTTTGCCCCACTGCCACCGACAACGACAAGTTCACCCACTACACCAACACAGATGGCATTGCCAGCGGCGAGCTTGCATTCCTGCTGAACGGCAATCAGAATGGTCTCGACCGTTTCTATCAGGTGCTCGGCACAGACATAGAGCCAATGCCAATTAAGAAAGAAGGCGGTCTCGTTTACTGCATAGCTTCAGAATACCGTTGCGACGGTGTGCCTACAAGTGAAGACGTAACATATTCCAATGCTGATGCTGGTGCCGCTATTCCCGCCCACACAAACGTGGATGGCTGGTGCACAGTCTGCGGTACCCTCCAAGAAGATTACCTGACTCCTGTCGATGGTTGGTACGAAATCAGCAACGGTAAAGAACTTGCATGGTTTAGCAACTTTGCAGCCAAGTATCCTAATGTTAAGGCACGTCTGACAGCCGACATCAACATGGACGGCTGCATGGCTCGCTTCATTCCTATCGGTTCACAAGCCAGCCTCTTCGTTGGTGAGTTCGACGGTCAGGGCCACGTTCTTAAGAACTTGGTTATCACAGGCGGCGACTACACAGGTCTGTTTGGTGTAATCGGCGGTGGTGCCGTTATCAAGAACTTCGTTCTCGACAGCAGCTGCTCTATCACCGGTAATGCATTCTGCGGTATCGTTGGTGGTACCAATGGTGGCGGTGACGTTTACCTCAGCAACCTGGGTAACGAAGGTCCTGTAACAGGTGGAGCCCAGAACGCATCCGGTATCCTTGGTGTTGATATGGGTGGTTCTGCAACTCTGCACATCACCAACTGCTATGTAATGGGTGCTGTTAAGGGTGCTCGCGAATCTGCGACTATCTGCTCTTGGTCTAATGCTTCTTCTGTTGTCAAGAACTGCTGGAGCTCAGCTACACTGGAAGGCAAGTATGGCGATGAAGACTCCTTCACTCGTGGCAGCACTGCTTGTGTGAACTGTTATGAGATTGAAGGCGTGGGCACACAGAACAACAAGACTGGTGCTAACAGAACCAACCTCTTCGCAGAAACAGAACTTGCAAACGGTGCTCTCTGCGCTAAGTTGAATACTGTTGCTTTCCGTCAGAATGTTGGCGAGGATCAACATCCTGTATTTGATCAGAATCACGCTATCATGAAGGAGATTACTGAAGTTGGCTATGCTACCATGTACATTCCCGAAGCAGTAAAGATTCCTACAGGCGTTAGTGTATTCACTGGCGAATTCGAAGAGACATGGCTGAAGCTTAATGCTGTAGAAGGTACTGTTCCTGCTTCAGAGCCTGTAGTTCTGAAGGGCAATGCCGGTTACTATGGTTTCCAACCTGCTGCTACTGCTACTGCGAGCGTGACCATTGACTTCAACAATCTCGGCCTCGCAAATGCGTATGACCTCACAACTGCTACACTTACCGTGGATAATATTGATCTTAGCTTTGATAAAGCAGATGGCCAAAATCCTCCAGCATACTACACTACTGGCGGTGGTAATGCTCGCATCTATAAAGGCAATACCATGAGTTTCTATGCAGGTGGTGCAACAATCACAAAGATTGTGTTTACATATTCTTCTGACGTCGTGCCCGCATTCAGTACAGGCGACTACGATGCAAACACCAACACTTGGGAAGGCGAGGCAACAACTTTGACGCTCATCAATGCATACACAAATAATACTCAGATCCGCATCAAGAGCATGGTTGTTTATTATAGTGTAGCTGGTGGTGGCGTTGCAAATATCGAAGGCAATGTTCTGAAGGGAACTGCTGAAGAAATCGACGCTACAGGCAAGTACATCCTGGCTAAGCCTCAAGAAGAGCCCGTAGGCTTCTACCTTGCAGATGGCGGTAAGATCGCTGCTGGCAAGGCTTATCTGGAGGTTAATGGTGAAACAGGTATTAAGGCCTTCTTCTTCACTGGTGACGATGCAACTGGCATTGCTAATGTTGAGAAGACTGTCGAGAACGGAGCTATCTACAACCTCGCCGGTCAGCGCATCAGCAAGATGCAGAAGGGTATCAATATTGTGAACGGAAAGAAGATTGCGATTAAGTGAGGATAAAGCTGAGCCACGCTCATGCTTTATCGAGCGTGAGCAATCTCGGCGAAGCCAAGATTCTTAAGTAAACAATTACAGCCCCCTCCCATCCTCCCCAAAAGGGGGAGGGGGCAATATTAAAAAGTAATTACAAACCTATGACCCATACCCCTATTTGTCACCTCCCCCAGGGGAGGATGGGAAGGGGCTTATGTAATGAAGTATATAATTCCATCAATTAAAGTAGAAGAGGCTCAGGCAGCACAAATGCTGGCAGAGAGCCTGCCAATTATTAGTGATACTACTGTTGACGGCGGTCAGGCTCTGACCAAAGAAGACGATTGGAATATTTGGGGCGAAGAATAACATCTTACCCAATTCTCTTTAAGCCATCCCCGAGGTACAAATTGTGCTCTCGGGGATTGCTGTTTTATAGCAGCATTGAATCCTTTCGCCTCAAAAGACAAATAATTCTTAATTCTTTATTGACTTTGTCAAGACTGCTTTTGTTCGGAAATATTTAGGTAAACTTAATAATTCTTCATTCTTAACTCTTAATTCTTAATTTATTTGTATCTTTGCAAAGTAATTAAGAAAACGAAGATATGGCAGATACAACAGGAAGAAGGCGCTCTGGCACGACAAAGATTGTAGAAGTGCCTCAGGTTGACCAATATGGACACAAGCAACCGCAAAGCCTAGATATGGAAGTGGCGGTGCTGGGTGCACTCATGGTGGAACAAGACTCATACGGTTTGGTAGCAGAGCTGCTTAGGCCGGAAAGTTTCTACGACCATCGCCACCAGCTCATCTATCAGGCAATCCAGACACTCAATGCCGAGCAGAAGCCTGTTGATATTATGACTGTCATAGAGCAGCTTGAACATACCGACAATTTGGAAGCTGCAGGCGGCGAGGTCTATCTGATGCAAATCAATGCTCAGGTGGCTAGTTCTGCTCACATCGAATATCATGCTAAGGTCATTGCCCAGAAGTCCCTGCAACGGCAACTCATCACCTTCGCTAGCTTGGTACAGACGAAAGCCTTTGATGCCACTATCGATGTGGCCGACTTGATGCAGGAAGCCGAAAGCATGCTCTTCTCCATCTCGCAGAAGAACATGAAGAAGGACTTCACGCAGATTGACCCCGTCATCAGTCAGGTTTATGAACTTATTCAAAAGGCACAAGCCAAAGAGGGTGGTCTCAGTGGTCTCACTTCCGGCTTCCGTGAACTTGACAAGATTACAAACGGCTGGCAGAACAGCGACCTCATCATCATTGCTGCCCGTCCTTCAATGGGTAAGACTGCTTTCGTTCTCTCTATGATGAAGCGAATGGCGGTGGATTATAAGATTCCTTGTGCGATGTTCAGCCTAGAGATGAGCAACCAACAGCTTGTTCAGCGTCTCATGATAAACGTCAGCGAACTGAGTGGCGAGAAGCTGCGTAGCGGACAGTTGGCACCATACGAGTGGGGACAACTCGACAAGCGCGTTCGACAACTTTATAATGCGCCTATCTATATCGACGATACACCTTCACTCAGTGTCTTCGAGTTGCAGACAAAGGCACGCCGGCTAGTACGTGAGTATGGCGTAAAGGCCATCATGATTGACTACCTGCAACTGATGCATGCCAGCGGTCTGAACATCAATAACCGTCAGGAAGAAGTAAGCACGGTCAGTCGTGCGTTGAAAGGTCTTGCAAAAGAGCTCAATATCCCCGTCATAGCACTTAGCCAGCTGAATCGTGGTGTAGAGAGCCGCGAGGGTATTGAGGGCAAGCGTCCTCAGCTGAGTGACTTGCGTGAGTCGGGTGCCATAGAGCAGGATGCCGACATCGTTTGCTTCATCCACCGCCCGGAATACTACAAACTGTATGTTGATGAGAAAGGCTATGACTGGCACGGCAAAGCGATGTTCATCATAGCCAAGCATCGTAATGGTTCTGTAGGTGACATCAAACTGGCATTCCGCAGCGAGTTTGCCCGTTTCTCCGACCTCGAGTCATCTATTCCTTTGCCCAATTCTCAGGACAGCGATATGGGCGGACGTTTTGTTTCGCCGAAGATGACGGCAGAAGAGATGGCAGAAAGCGAACGAATCGCCAATGCCAT
>JAGCNQ010000219.1 GCA_017645845.1 Bacteroidaceae bacterium | reverse complement strand
GACACTCCTACCCCAGTGTAAGGAGGTTTATCCCCTGTTGGAAAAACTATATGGTGTCCACTTCCACATCCCCAAGTATGCCGAGTTCTGCACAGCCATTGGTGCCGCATTGAACTACAAGCAATCATAGTTATATTATAATAAATTAGAAAAGAGAATGAAAAAACTGCTTACATTGGTCATCATTCTGCTCATTGCAGTACTGATGACACAAACCGTGCCCGACAAGAAAGCCCATAAGGAAGCTATGATGAAGGCTGTCAAGGAATATGTTGACGAGAAGGCCGAGGAGAAAGGCTTCGGCAATAATGTGCTGACCAAGATTGGCAAGGCCGTCGTGAACAAAGGTGTTGAGGTAGCTCTGAACACTAAGCTGAAAGTACACAACTACTATCTGCTGAACACGACAACGGTTCGCATGGATGGCAAAGACCAGCTGATGTCTGTCGGTGTGCTGGGACAAGTGCTTACCTTCGACAAAGATATGTTGAAAGAGCGCTTGGAGAAGGCCGAAGAGATAGAAGAAGAAAAATAATAGACACAAAAAAAAGAAGAGGGTGTGTCTATTTTGACACACCCTCATTGTTGTTATGCTTTTACGACTTTTGTTTACTTCGTGCCACCGCCGAGGGCGATGTAGAGGGAGATGACGGCCTGTGCACCCTTGTAAAGATTAGCGGCCTCGCTGAGTTGGGCCTGAAGCAAATCCTCCTGGGCCATGAGCACTTCAATGTAGCTGGCCTTGCCGTTGTCCATCAGTTCGTGTGTACCAGTATAGGCATCGTAGAGCACCTCTACCTGACGGCGGTAGTAAGCATATTTCTCTTGGGCACTCTCACAGTCGGCCATCGCTTCGTTCACCTGATTACCAGCATCGATGACGGTCTGGACGTACTTGTTCTGCAGGTCCTCAAGGGTCAGTTTGTTGATCTTCAGATTGGCTATCAGTTTGCCACGGGCAAAGATGGGCTGTGTCAACTGGCCTACGGCTGTCAGGAGCACTTTGCCGGGATTGATAATCATCTCGCCTGCAGAGTTTGTCCAGCCTGCCGTTCCCGTCAGCGTGATGCTGGGGAAGAAAGCCGAACGGGCAGCCTGCGTGTTGTAGAAGGCCTCCTCCATGGCGTGGTTGGCCATGCGGATGTCAGGACGCTGCTCAAGCATCGTGGCAGGCACGCCAATCTTCAGTAACTGAGCATTGATCATGTGCTGATCAAGAGGGTCCTTGGGTTTCTCGGTGAGAGCCGAGGTGCCCCACTTCTTACGCTCTATGTGCTGTGGCGTGATGGCCAGCAGTTTGCAGAGGGCGTTCTCGGTGGAACGGATACTGCGGCGCGTGTCGACAATCTGTGTCTTGACATTGATGTACGATGCCTCCATCTGGTTGACAGCGGTGGCATAAGCCTTACCGTTCTCGAAGAGCGACTTCTGCGTTTCGAGCGAGGAACCCCATAGGCTGTCAGTCATGGTCAGGATATCCAACTGGCGATCAAGCAGCTGTAGCATGTAGTACTGCTGGGCAACAATACTGATTAGATTGGTTCGCACGGCTTCTTCATACATCTGAGCCTGCAGGAGCACGGCCTTCGAGGCACGCTTCTTGTTGGTAATGGAGGCAAAGACATCGACATCAATCGAAAGTTGCAGCGGCAGGTTGTAAGTCTTACTCCATGGGGAGTTGTCAAACTTGGCGAGCGTGCCCTGCGGTGCTAAGTAGAGCGACGGCAGGTAGGCAAGTTTAGCGGCCTTCAGCGCAGCCTCGCTCTTCTCCACGGCTATACGAGCAGAATTCAGGTCGGTATTGCTGGCCAGCGCTTGTTCGATGAGTTGCTGTAGCATCGGGTCGGTAAAGAACTCGCGCCACGACAGCTGTGCGACGGATTCACCTTCAGTGGCAGCGCCCTGGTCTGTACCGAACACGCCAGCAGGTGTTTCCACCTTATTATCATACTTATTATATAGGCCGCAGCCCGTGAGCAACATACTCACGGATGCAGCGACAATCAGATTCCTTAGTCTTTTCATTAGTCTATAACTTCTTTAACTTCACTAACTTCTTTAACTTCTTTCACTTTCACTGTGCTCCCCTGGAACTTCTCATGCAGTTTCTGGAACACGATAAAGAAGGCGGGAACGACGAAGAGCAGGGCAATGGTGCCGACGCTCATACCACCGATGACACCCAGGGCGAGGGCACGGTTACCATTGGCACCGGCACCACCCTCGATGACGAGCGGTATCATACCGATAATCATCGTGGCAACGGTCATCAGAATGGGGCGCAGACGCTCCTTACAAGCTTCGAAGGCTGCCTCGGGGATGCTGAGTCCCTGGGCACGGCGCTCGGTAGCGAACTCCGTAATCAGGATGGCCGTCTTAGCCAACAGACCTATCAGCATGATGACACCCGTCTGCAAGTAGATGTTGTTATCCATGCCCGGCAGACCCAGTTGATTGCCAAAGTAGGCGAACACGAAAGCACCCATCAGGCCGAACGGCACGCTGAACAGCACGGCCCACGGAGTGAACCACGAGTTATAAAGCGAGGCCAGGATGAGGTAAATGAGAATGGCGCAGATGACATAGATGAGAGCCGTGGCGTTAGAGCCGGCAGCCTCCTCCAGTTCGCGCGACATACCACTGTACTCGAAGGTAGCCGTGTTGGGCATCGTCTCTTTGAACACCTCGGCAATGGCTTTGTGGGCGTCACCCTCAGTGTAGCCACTACCAGTCGTGATGTAGCAAGTGATGTTCTGGAACAGGTTGAAGTGTTCGATATTGGCAGGACCGACAATCTGCTTCAGACTGACGAACTCCGCGATAGGTGCCATCTTGCCGCCCTTCACCTGTACGAAGATATTGTTCAGCGATGAGGGATCGAGACGGTATTCGGGCGAGGCTGCGGCCATGATACGGTAGACTTTACCAAACTGGTTGAAGTTGCCTATGTAAGCACCGCCGCAGAAGGAGCCCAGCGTATTGAGTACATCAGCAGGCGATACGCCGGCGCGGTCGCACTGGGCAGCATCGACATCGACTTGATACTTCGGGAAACGCTCGGAGTAGGTTGACATGGCGGAGGCTATCTCCGGACGTTCTGTGAGCTTGGCAAGAAAGTGCTCGGTATGCTGGGCAAATTCCGACAGGTTGCCGTCGGTGGGGTCCTCCACCACGAGGCTCACGCTGTTACTCGTGCCATAGCCGGGAATCTGCGGCATCTGGAAGGGTAGCACTTGCAGATTCTTGATGTCTTTACAGTCGAAGTAGAACCGGTACATGACGAGATCAATCAGATGGTTCATGCCGGGACGGTCGTCCCAGTTCTTCAATCGGACGATAAGCGTGGCGTAGTTAGAGCCGGCTCCGGACATCATACCGTAACCGCATACTACAGCG
>JAGCNQ010000218.1 GCA_017645845.1 Bacteroidaceae bacterium | reverse complement strand
GCATGGGGGCGGTGAAGACCAGGTCAAGTTCAACGGGACCGCAAACGAAAGTGTAGTAGGTGTTCGTGGCAAGCACATCGACGCTTTTCTGCTCGGCAATTTTGACGTCTTGGCCTTTAGGCTTAATGTTCTTGAAGAGTCCGAAGTCGGCGTAGGCGCCGCCAGTTGTGTTGTGGCAATGTGCAGCAATCACGTTCTTGCCTGCATGGAGCAGATTCTTCAGGTCGCCATCGAGATGCAGCACGACGCCGTTCACCCATGTCTCGCCTGTGTCGGCTACTTTTTTGCCGTTGATGTAAAGCTCGAAGACATCGTCGTGAGAATACTTCACATACATATCCTCCTGCAATTGCTGGTCGGTAAGTTCAACCTCGCGGCGGATATAGATGTCGCTGCCGGTACGTCCCCAGCGGCTGTTGATGTTCTCGCCCTCGCTGCCCCAGGCAGCCTTTTCTGCCTTCCATGAACTGTCGTCAAACTCAGGCTTTGTCCAGCTTTCGCCGCTCTGCTTGTCGCGATTCACTTTGCCTTCCCATGCCTCTTCGTCGGCCATCGGAGCAATGGAAGAGAGAACGAACTCCTGTTGAGCCCCCATAAAGCGGTAGGTCGTGCCGTCAACACGAAGCAGACCGAGGATAGGTTTCTCGTCGTTCGTCCAGTGGCGAGTAGTGCCGTCTGTGAGCTTGTCGTAGGGACTCCAAACGGAGAAGTAGGGGTCATTGACAATCAAGGGTACAGAGGGCAGACGCAAGTCGGTTGCCATGTAGGGCTTGAAGAAGTCGGCTGTTTGAGCGCATGCCATAGCAGCTACTGCCAGCAGCGCGGAGAGGAATAGTTTTCTCATAAGGATTATTGTTAATTGTTATTTGAATGTTCTGATTATTCTGAATACTCTGAATATTCTGATTGTGCAGAGTCTTCTATTTCATTGGCGGGAATGCCGATATTCTTAGCCTTGCGGCACCCATGGGGATGAGGGTGATGTCCTCCATTTCGCCTCGGGGAGTGTCAGCATCGGGCAGTATCTGGCAGAGACCTGTGGCATCTTGTCCCCAACCTTCGACGCGGGCGCCCTTGGCCTTGATGGTAATGGGTGTACCGTTGTGACTCCATGGATAGTTGTTCTCGGGCCAAGTACCGAACTCCACCTTCATACCGTCCAGGTTGTCGCAGAGTGCGTAATTCCAGGGGCTTTCTGCGTAGATCTCGTAGGTCGGCCATTTGCTTGGGTCGGCTGTAACCTGCCAATGCGAGTCCCCGATGGCAGTCTTGCGGCTGTCCTTCTCGTCATAGCGTTCCTTTATTTTCAGACTCATGGTCAGCGGACCGTAGTTGATGGAGATGCTGTTCTTGTTGAGTGCCCAGACGCGCTTCGTGAGGCGCATGGGGAAGTGCAGACATACCTCGTCGCCGTTTGCCCATTCGCGGCTAATGCAGAGCAGACCGCTGCTGACCTTGCAATTAACGGTTTTTCCGTTGACAGTAACGTGTGCCCCTTCTGTCCAAGTCGGGATGCGCAGGTAGAGCGGGAAGGTCGCAGTTGTCTTCTTGTTGAGGCCGGATACAGTCACTTTGATGTCCTCGCTGAAGGGATATTGTGTCTGTTCGTCGAAGGTGACTTCCTTGCCGTCGGCCACTTTCAGTTTGGCTGTGCAGTCGCCGTAGATGAGCAGGGCGGCACCACCATCGGCACTCGCCAGCACCATGTTTTCGGCATAGTAGGGCCAGCCCATTGAGTGGTTATGCTGACAGCAACGGCTGCTGAAGGGGTTCATGCAGAAGAAGGGACCTCCGTTGTCAACGCCTGGATTGTGGTTCTTCGAGTCGGCCTGCACTTGATTGGGGCAGGTCAGATAGCGCAGGGCACGCATGTCTTCTGTCAGAGCGGCAGGGTAGTCGTTGAAGGCTACGTCCTCCAGATTCTCCATCCAGAGCAGGTCGCCTGTCTGTGCCATCAGTATCTCATCGGAGAGCATCTGTTCCACGAAACCGCAGGTCTCGGTTCCCTGACGCGGGTCGATGTAACCGTGACGGCAGTTCTCGTCGCTGCCGAACATGCCTCCTGGCACCTGCCCGTAGATGCGGCGGATGAGCCAGTAGTCGTTATAAGTGGCTTTGAGTGCTGCTTGGTCACCGCTGACGAGGTACCACTCGGCAGGCTCACGGAAGCATTCCGCCACGTTCACGTTATGCCAGTTGGGCAGGCCGCTTTCCTGCATCCAGTTGGCGGTGCAGCGGTGTATCTTCTTGCAGAGTTCGAGCAAGAACTCCTCGCCAGTCCTATTATAGAGCCAGATGACGGAGAGCAGGTTGTCGCCGCCTCGGCTGTTTTCCCAGTAGTCGCGCAGGAACTTCTCGTCGGGGTAGGCGAGCTGCCACTTGTAGTAGGCCGTGAGCACCTTGATGACACGCTCGTCGCCGCACCATTCGTAGTAGTCCTGCAGAATCTGGAGTGCGAGCATGTTGGCCCAGAGTTCGCGTCGTCCCTTGTTCTCATTGACCGGGCCGAGGAATCCGTCTGCCTGACTGCTGCGCAGGATGCCCTCTATCCAGAATTTCGTTTCATCAAGCATTGCCTTGTCGTTCAAGATGTAGGAGAGGTTGGCATAGCCTCGGAGCCAGTAGGGGACTTCCTCCCATCCATGGCTGCCGCCGGGTTCCAGCCAGGCGTTGCCCTTCTTGTCGAGCCAGTCGCTGATTTCGCCGAGTTGACCGCTCAGACCGTTCTTCTGCCGTTGCAGCATCTCACCGACCCAACCGCGTGGGATGACGGCGGCAGGTGCAAGTTTGATGAAGGGATTGGCTGGCAGCGGTGCCCGGTTGTTGATGTAGAGTGAAGCCGTTGGCTTGATGTCGGCAGGTGTCACCATCCGTGACTGCTGTGCCGAGAGCGGCAGTTGGAACAGCATTGCTGCCAGAATAGTAACGAATTTTGTTTGCATAGTGATTGTTTTTGCTTAATTTGCGCGTAAAGGTACGACTTTTTTTGCCAAAATACAAACAAAGCGAGTCTTTTCTTGCTATTATTGGGTCTATCTGCTCCATTAAGCCCATTAGCCCCACTACTCTCAAGATAAAAAAAGGCGGGCCCAGCAGAATTGCCGAGCCCGCTTGATAAGAGGTTTATGTTGACTGTTCAGTCAGAATTACTTCTTAATGACCTTTCTGCCATTGATGATGTTCACACCCTTCTGAGTCTTGCTCAGACGCTGACCGAGCATGTTGTAAATGCTCTTGCTGGCCTTGTTGGTGTTGTTGTCGATTTCATCGGAAACAATGCCCTTGATGGCATCGGGATCTACAACGTTAGTGCCGTAGTACTTCAGACGCCAGTTGTCCATTACGCACCAGTCACCATTAGGTCTGTTCTCATCGTAATCCTTAAAGATACCAATGCTCAGGTGGTCTGTAGCCTCTGGGAGTGCGAAGGTGAACTGGTTCCAGTAAAGACCACAGGGGAAGTATTCCTGACCGGCTTGGTTGACAGCATTCATCGGCTGACCGTTATATGTACCGGGCACTTGTACCAATCCGTTAGCATCGCTCCATCCGATACCGGGCACCTTGTTGGCTTCGATGTGAATAGGCATGAGAGGCATGGTTGCGCTACTAAGAATTTCCTCAGCGTTTTGTGAATTATCCATTACGCCGGCGAAGATGAGTGCGCGTTGTACGATAGGCTGATGGGCAAGGAACTTAGCAACGTGGTCTGCTTCGATACCGTCGCGATAATAGCCCTGAACCTCGAGTACGTATGTACCTGCGGGCAGCGCCTCTTCACCCTCTTCGGGCCAGAGGTCTTGAGACATACAGAAGTCTTCTGCGTTGTATGCCTCGAATACGAACTGGGGATTATTGGCACCGCGACCTAAGACGCTACCATTGGTGAATATCCAGTTGTCGATAGTCCAGCGCTGATCGTAGCCGGGATTCTCGATGAGGAATGTGAGGTCAGCAGGGTTCTCCTCATTTGCGGTCTTGAGGAAGCCGAGCATCTCCTCGCGAGAGATGAACATCCACTGGTTGGTTTCCAGTTCGGGAGAGTGCATGTCGGTGTCAACTATGTAGTATGAGGGAGTGTATGCATTGTCGCCACTGCGGAGGCCGAGATACTTCTTGCCACCAGCTTCGTATGCGGTTCCGGCATTAGTCGTGCCTTCTGCATCGAAGGTCTGTCCGTACTGAGCAATGTTATAGACATTCGTCTTACCTTCAACAGGGATGAATTCCCAAGTGCTGCCCATACCTACATCAATGTAGCCGTTCCAGCCCATGAAGTCACCTGTGCCGATTGCACCATTGGGACGGAAGGTCTCTACGTAATATGCACCTGCAATTGCCTCCTCGTCAATAACTTCGCCAGTCTCTTCGTCAACAACATCCTTCATTGCCTGGACGAACATCATCGGGTTGGAAGCATACTCAAGAGCGAGGTGTGTACCCCAGTCTTCGCCTGCACCAAGGAAGAGCTTTGCGCCTACATTATATATAAAGTATTTGGGAACAGGCCTATCATCCCAGCCAGTAGCGTCGGTCCAACCTATCATGTCAGCAGGAACAGACTGAGGAACGCTACCTACGAATTTCTCGGTACGACGCTCCATAGCGGTTGCCTTGCGGGCTTCGCGCAGGTTGTTGAGGTAGGGCGTAAGCTGGCTTGCTGTTGCGCAAGTATCGAGGGCAGCAGTTGCTGCTTCGAGAGCGGTGCCCCAGTAACCCTTGTCTTCCATCTTGTGGCAGATGTCCCAAGTGTCCTTCAATGTCTTGACGCTGCTACTATAAGCGAAGATTGTGTTCACCTTCGACCTCAGTTCCCTTGCATAGTTTCTTATTTCTGCAGGGTCGTTCTTGTTTTCTTCAAAGAATTGTTTTGCTTCGTCAATGAGAGCCTGGATATCAGCCTTCATCCTGTTCGTCAGCAGAACGTCTGACTGGGCGTATTCAATAGCCTCGTTGAACTGCTTGACGCACTCTTCTTGGTTAACCTCCATAACGTTGATACCGCAGTCGTAGAAGTAGCCGCCCCAGTTCTGCTGGATGTAGGTGGCAATGACGTTCTTACCAACATTAAGATATCTGGCAGGGATGTGAACCTGTACGGGGCTCTTGCCGTTGGTCCAACCTACATTCTTCTGCAGCAAATGACCATTCACGTATGTCTCGTAAACGTCGTCGTGGCAAACATTCAGCTCGTAGGAGAGTCGGTCGTTAACTTTGTCAAGCTCGAAATTACGACGAATCCAATAGTTAGAACTGTGTCCGGTTTCGTCCAAAATGCCGCTAGGCCAGATGCTCTGCTGCTCATCCATGTAACCTTCGCTGCCAGTAGGCATCATCTGGTCGTCCCACATTGAATCGTCGAAGTCAGCCTGAGTCCAGGCCAGTGTCTCAACTCGGCCATTCAGCTCAGGAGCATCAACTGTTTCGTAAGAGATTTCCATATCGGCCCATTCACGTTCTTCTTCGGTAGCTTCTCTATAGTCACCTTCGCCGTCATTAAGTGTTTCGTCCCACACATAGTATTTTACGACGCGATTGCTCATGTAGAAGTAGTTGAAGTAGTGTGTGCCGGTCCAAAGTTCTACTGCGTCCTCTCCGTTATCGCCATCTGTTATGTCGCGCAGGGACATCACCTTGATGGTAACGTTAGCACCTTCCTCGCCGCCGCCGAAGTCGAAGGCAATCTTGAAGTTGTTGACTTCTTCGCCAAGGAAGTCTATATCAATGAGTTTTCCTTCGTAGTCTTCCTCGCCCTCTTCAGGCGCAGGGACTACGACCTCTTCGTAAGCCAGTTCAATATCATCATTATTGTTGTC
>JAGCNQ010000217.1 GCA_017645845.1 Bacteroidaceae bacterium | reverse complement strand
TCGAGTACCTGCAAATCTGCTGGCAACCAATTCACGCTGCCCAGTTCTTCTTTCGAGAGCCAGCGGGCAGCTTCATGTTCGTTTAGGTGTAGTGTTTCCGCCTGCAGCGAACAGAGAAAACAATGCATCTTCAAGTGGAAGGCTGGATAGTCATATTCCACCGTTGTCACCAGCCGTTCGATGACAATCTTCGTTTCCAACTCCTCCCATATCTCTCGCCGCAACGCCTCCTCCGGCGTTTCTCCGCTTTCCATCTTTCCGCCAGGGAATTCCCACCAGTCCTTCCATTCCCCATATCCCCGTTGCGTGGCGAAGATACGCCCGTCAGCATCATGTATAATTGCTGCTACGACTTCTATTTTTTTCATTATCCTCTTAATCTCGCACACAAAGATACGATTAAGTGAGCAAAAATCCATAATTATTTCATATTTCTGCTCTAAAATGTCCTTAGGAAACAAGAAAATGATGAAAAAAATGTAAATTTGTGCATGAAAATTATTAAATACCTCTTCCTTTTGCTGCTTTTTCTGCCCGTTAAGATGTGGGCGCAGCTGTGTGTAGGCTCTTTGCGTGTAGAGCATTGTGTGAATCCCAGCGTTGTGGATGTGCCGCAACCGCGACTCTCGTGGGTGAACGAACCTAAAAATGAACGCGTACAGGGACAGCGTCAGACGGCCTACCGCATTGTGGTGGCCTCTTCGGAAGAAAAGTTGCGCAAGGGCGACTACGACCTGTGGGACAGCGGATGTGTGCCCAGCAATGTCAGCGTATTGGTGCCCTACGGAGGCCGTAAACTCACCTCCGGACAGGACTGCTATTGGAAAGTGCGGACGTGGGATGCAAAAGGCAAGCGTTCCAAATGGAGCCAGGTGACCCATTGGAGTATGGGACTCCTGACCCCCGAAGAGTGGCATGCCGAGTGGATTACGGCTCATCAGGCACAAGGTGCTCCGCTTTTCCGAAAGGCGTTCACATTAAAAAGGAAGGTGCAGAAAGCCAAAGCTTATGTTACCGCTGGGGGCTACTTCGAGCTTTATGTGAACGGTCAAAGGGTGGGGGAGGACCAATTGGTCCCTAACTTCACCAACTACACGACTCGCGAGGGGCTGGACAAAGGCGGCATCGCTCTGGAGAACCGCTTCACAGCATACCGCGTCCTCTATCTCTCCTACGATGTCACAAACCTGCTGCAAAGCGGCCGTAATGCGATTGGGGCCATGTTGGGCGATGGATTCTACCGCTCCACCAGCTATCATGTGGGTGCCTTCGGAGAGCCTTGTCTGCTTCTCCAAATGGAGGTGACCTATGACGATGGGACAAAGGAGCGTATCTGTACTGATGAGACGTGGCTCACACGCCCTTCGGCCATTACTTTGACTGGCGTCTATGACGGCGAAGTTTATGATGCGCGTTTGGAAACACCCCGGTGGGCAGAGGCCGATTGTGATGAGAGCGGTTGGCATCCGGCGCAAAAAGCCGTAGCACCCGTGGGACAGCTTACGGCCCACACTTCGCCCACCGACCGCATCACGGAGGTGTTGCAGCCTCTCAGCATAGAACAGCAGGACAGTACTTTCGTCGTGACCTTCGAGAAGGAGATTGCGGGATGGGTGCGTCTGAAGGATATCGTAGGAAAGGCAGGACAGAAAGTTCAGGTGGAATATGTCTGCGAGTCGCCGCTGGGAAAGCAGGAGTACTATTGCAAGGGCTTGCAGACGGGCGAGACTTATGCACCACGTTTCACCTGGTATGTCTTCTCGCAGGTCAAGGTACGCGGACTCGGCAGCCTCACAGCCGGTCAGATTCAGGCCGAGGCCGTGAATACCGATATTCCCCTCTCTGCAGAGTTTTATTGTAGCCATCCGTTGCTGAACCGTATCAATACTATCTGGCAGCGGTCTCAAATGGACAATATGCACGGCTGTATCGCCAGCGATTGTCCGCATCGTGAACGTCTGCCCTATACGGGCGACGGACAGATAGCTTCCGCAATGGTGATGCTGAACTTCGATGCAGCTGCGTTCTACCAGAAGTGGTTGCGCGATATGCGGGATGCCCAGAACCCTGAGAGCGGCTACGTTCCCAATGGTGCCCCTTGGCAGCCCACCTGTGGAGGAGGTGTAGCCTGGGGTGCAGCCATGAATGTGATTCCGTGGGAATACTATCTGCAATATGGCGACCTGCAACAGCTCCGTCTTTGCTATCAGCCTATGCGCGACCAGTTGCGGCACATGCTCACCTGGCTCACACCCGAGGGCACGATGTTCCAGCAGAAGCGTAACTACGAGACGGGCGAACCTTGCTACTGGCTCAACCTGGGCGACTGGGTACCACCCTATGGAATGCCTGCTGACGAGAAAGTACACACCTTCTATCTCTGGCTCTGTGCCAAGAATACGGCTCATACAGCCCAGGTGCTGGGAGATGAGGCAGGATGGCAGGAGTATGAGGGTATTGCACGACGCACGTGGGAAGCCTTCCATCGCAAATTCTATGATGCCGAGAACGCCACCTACGGAGATTTCGGACCGAACATCCTGGCACTCTATATGGGAGTGCCCGAGGAGCGCAAAGCGGCTGTGGTTGAGACTTTACGCCGCGAAATTATGGAAACGCACGGTGGGCACATCAATACTGGTTTTGTCACTACCAAGTTCTTCTTCGAGACTCTGACGGACTATGGACTCCACGACGTAGCCACCACAGCCATCCTGAAAACCGACTATCCCAGCTACGGACATTGGATAGAACAGGGTGCTACCGTGACTTGGGAACAATGGGACGGCCAGAACTCGCACAATCACCCCATGTTCGGCGGTGGTCTCACCTGGCTGGCACGCAGGCTGGCAGGTGTCAACGTGACGACCGAGGGTGCTGGTTACCGTCATTTCGAGGTACGGCCTGTGCCTACTGTGGGTGTTGATACGATATATTATTCCCTGCAAACGCCGCAGGGATTGCTCTCATCGCATGTCATCAGTCACGAAGGACAACTCCGTTCGCTGGAAGTGCGTGTACCTGTCGGCAGTACGGCCACCATTTGTTTGCCCACAGACACCATTCAGGTAGTGCAAGGAAGTTATAAGATAAGATTAAAAGATTAAAAGATTATAAAATTATATTAAACACTATGGAAAAACGCTATGTAGTGGGACTGGGAGAGGTCCTGTGGGATGTGCTTCCCGAAGGTAAGAAACTGGGTGGAGCACCTGCCAACTTTGCCTATCATGCCGGGCAGTTCCTTGGCTCGAACAATGTAATTGCCATAAGTGCCCTCGGCGAGGACAAACTTGCAGAGGAAACCATTCAAGCCCTTGGTAAGCACAATCTGAACATTTTGTTGCCCCGTGTACCTTACCCCACCGGCACGGTACAGGTGACTCTCGACGAGCAGGGAATTCCCTCGTATGAAATCAAAGAGAACGTGGCTTGGGACAACATTCCTTTCTCCGAGGACATCCAGCGGATAGCCAGCAGTTGCCGCGCCGTGTGCTTCGGTTCTTTGGCTCAGCGCAACATCGTTAGCCGCACCACCATTCAGGGGTTCCTCGCTGCCACACCCGATGACTGTCTGAGGATTTTCGACATCAACCTGCGCCAGCATTTCTACACAAAGGAGATTATCCAGGACAGTATCCGCCGCTGCAACATCCTGAAGATTAACGACGAAGAGTTGGAACTCGTCGGTCAGATGTTCGGCTATCCCGACTTGAATCCTGAAAGCAAGTGCCGACACATTCTGGACAAGTATGGTTTGGATATGGTTGTGCTCACTTGTGGCACAAACGGGAGCCATGTCTTCACGCCTGATAGTGTTTCGTCCCAGGAGACGCCGAAAGTGCAAGTGGCTGATACAGTAGGAGCCGGTGACTCCTTTACAGGTTCTTTCGTCGCTTCTATCCTAAATGGCAAGTCTGTAGCAGAAGCCCACCGTATTGCCGTCCAAGTCTCAGCCTTCGTCTGCACCCAAAATGGTGCAATGCCCACGCTTCCTCGGGAATTGAATATAAGTACTCTGCCGCTTTGTGAACCTTAGGCTTCACAGGTGGTATTTCATAAGTAAAATTCTTTGAATTTTAACTTTTCGTTTTAAGGCACTCCTGAGCGCGTTTCTCGGTTTGGGGTGATGCAATATACCCCGAAGGGGTTTGAAGCGATTATGGGGCAATCTAGAGGGGAAATTCGGGGTTTCTGTGGAAAGTTTGTTGCCGCGAGGCTGCCGAGGAACTCCTCTTAGTAGGAGGCCTTGTAAAGGAGGAAATGAGATAAGTAAAGGCACCAGTCTCAAGTCTCAGTCTCAGTTTAAAAAAAAGGTACCATCTACATCG
This sequence comes from Bacteroidaceae bacterium, assembly GCA_017645845.1. GTDB lineage: Bacteria > Bacteroidota > Bacteroidia > Bacteroidales > Bacteroidaceae > Physcousia. Next base: position 4,334 of record JAGCNQ010000217.1, on the reverse strand, counting down.
GGAACCTCTCTTATATTACTTATAACTTATTAATAATTAAATATATATATAATATATATAAGAGAGAGATGTAGATACCCTCTTAAAAAACAACTGTGATTCTGTGACTGTGACTGCAGACAACCTAATGTTTAATTTAATCCTTTATAAAGCAACGAATTACGATATCCTTGACCGTGTCGCTCCAAGATGCCTAATCTCAGAAAGGGTACAAAATGCATCAAAATCCTCCTCTTTTAGGCCTCAAAAAACGTACGTGAACCCCTCGTTCCAATGTTTTTCCATATACTTGGCGCACACATTAGCGATTATGAATTTCAATTTCTAGACCTCATTGGAAGGGTTTTTGTAGCAAATTGGCCGTTTCACTCACAGAAAAAGGCTCTTTCACTCACGGATAAAGGCCGTTTCACATAACAAGAAACGAGACTTCGCACACACTTATGTTTGCTGGTTCGAGAAACGGACACGTGCAGACTCCCCGAGCCTACACTTGCACATCCCCGGGAACCGCACGTGCAGACTCCAGAGACAGCAAAACGAAATTTCTCCTTTATCCCAATACGACATCTAGCACCATCATCAGGACAAAACCTACGGCAAAGCCTATGGTGCTGAGGTTGGAGTGCTGGCCGCTGGAGGATTCGGGTATGAGTTCTTCTACCACCACATAGAACATGGCTCCTGCTGCAAAGGCCAACATGTACGGCAGGATGGGCAACAACTGCGAGGCCAACAGTAAAACGGCTAATGCGCCTACTGGCTCGACTGCACCACTCAGGGAACCGATGATGAATGATTTCCACCTGGAATTGCCTGCGGCTCGCATCGGCATGGAAATGATCGCTCCTTCTGGCACATTCTGTATAGCTATACCCAGAGCTACAGCTATTGCACCTGCCAGAGAGATGTTTGTGACGCTGCTCTCGGCTCCTGCAAACACGACTCCCACAGCCATTCCTTCTGGCAAATTGTGAATGGTGACGGCTAGGGCAAGCATGGCGGTTCTGGAAAGATGAGAACGTATGCCTTCTGGCTTGTCTGTGCCCAAATGGAGGTGTGGAGTCACCTCGTCAATAAGCAACAGAAATCCCATTCCCAAAAGGAAACCGATGGCTGCCGGCAGTACTGACCATGTGCCTTTGGCTGCTTCCATCTCCATTGCCGGAATGAGTAGTGACCACACGGATGCTGCTACCATTACGCCTGACGCAAAGCCCAACAAGGTCTTTTGCAGACGGACGGACATCTCGCCTCGCATGAAAAACACGAAGGCTGAGCCGAGCATGGTACCCAGCAATGGGATGAGAAGGCCTATTGTCAGAGTCATTTCTTCATACCTATAATGGTGGCATAGGTGGGTTTCTTGCGATGAATTTCCATCTGCGTGAAGCCTGTCTCTTCAAGCATCTGCTGAAGCTGTTCTGGCGAATAGGATTTCATGCCGTCCACGAGATTCGTCCACTTGGAATCGGCCGAGACGACCTCTACCATAATGGCAAAACGGCCTCCTGGCTTCAGCACTCTGAGCACTTCCGCGAAACAGCCTGGCAGATTCGGCCAGAAATAGACTGTCTCGACAGCTGTCACAAGGTCGAACTTCTCATCTTCGTAAGGCAAACTCTCGGCTGAGCCTTGTTGGACAAAGACTTGCTTGTCGAGCACTTTTTCATTTACCTTCTTAGCTTTCGTAACACTCTCTTCCGAGATATCTATGCCATAGACTCGGCTCCCATCACTCCTCTTCAAAAGGCGGCGAAGGGTGGCTCCTCCACCACAACCGATGTCGAGCATTGTCCATCCGTCCTCGAAATCAATATGGCTCAGGCCCCAGTTCGTAAGGGGTGCATGACAGAGATTCATAAACTTCAGCATAGCCCGTCCCATCCGTCCTTGTGGGTTGGCACAATTGGTAAATAACGATTTCAGTAGTCCCATAATTCTATTGTTTTAATCTCGTTGCAAAGGTACGGCGATTCTAGAATCCGCACAATACTCAAAACAGACGATTTTATCATCAGAACGTGCCTGGTTCCTACTGAAACGGAATTAGAATAAAGCCTATTTGATGAACTATAGTTGCTCTTCTATTGGCTTCTCCAAATCACTCGGCTCTGAGGTTGGTTCAAAACGTCCCACTACTTTGCCCTCTCTGTTGATGAGGAATTTCGTGAAGTTCCACTTGATGTCGGGCTTTGAGGCATAATCCGGGTCTGCTTTGGAAAGCATTTCATCCATCAATTTTGACAGCTTGTGCTCTGGAGCGAAGCCTGCAAAGCCTGCCTGACTCTCCAACCATTTATAGATGGGATGGGCATTCTCGCCGTTAACTTCTATCTTCGACATCAGCGGGAAGGTGACACCATGATTCAGACGGCAGAACTCCTCTATCTCCTCATTCGTTCCAGGTTCCTGATGACCGAACTGGTCGCAGGGGAAGCCGATGATGACGAGTCCTTGGTCTTTGTACTTCAGATAGAGCGCTTCCAAGCCGTCATACTGAGGCGTGAAACCACACTTCGAGGCTGTGTTAACGACGAGAAGCACCTTGCCCTTATAGTCGGCAAAGTTCACTTCCTTGCCCTTGTTCGAAAGGGCTTTGTAATCATAAATCGTACTCATATTGCTTAAATCATTTGTTAATGTCTTGACCCATGCTTCTATGTCCTTCTTCGTGGCACGATTCAGCAGTTTGCCTTCCTTCCAGTTTACATCAGGATAAGCGGCTTTCAAGTCTTCGCAGGCTTTCTTGATGTCGCTGCCGCCGCTGGTTGCGAAAGGTATGACTGTCTTTCCCTTGAAGGCGTATGCCTCCATGAAGGTGTTGATAATCGTCGGGCAAGTGTACCACCAGATTGGAAAGCCGACGTAGATAACGTCATAGTCCTTCATGTTCTTAAACTTGTCCGTGATGGCAGGGCGAGATGTCTTGTCCTTCATTTCCACCGACGAACGGCTCTGCTTGTCACGCCAATTGAGGTCGGCATCCGTGTAAGGCTGAGCGGGCTTGATTTCGTGTAGTTTACCGCCCGTAACCTCTGCCAGCTGCTTGGCCACACCTTTCGTGGTGCCTGTGGCAGAGAAATAAGCTACTAATACTTTCGTCATTTCTTTACTCTCCTTTTTGTTTCCTTGTGAGCAGGCACTCAGATTCATAGTCATAAATGCCGCCAACATCATTACTATCTTCTTCATAATTGTTATGCTGTTAATCTATATTCATTAGGTATCATGCCAATATCTTTTCTGCCATCTGCTTGCCTGCGTCAAAGGCCTTCTGCAAATCCTCCTCCCAGTGGGCATCCTTCCAGGCCTGCTTCACTTCCGCCTGATTGGGGGCGAACTCATATCTGTCATAATTCTTCACCTGATAGGTATTGCAAGCACAGATACGAGTGAAATCCTTCATCGTGTTTTGAATAATCCATTCGCTCATGCCTACACCTTTCTCCACGAAATCCATTTGTTCCGGCGAAGCATTCATCGTGTAGATAGCCACCACTGGCATGTGTTTGGGGCAATTGTTGCTGTAGTCCTTGTACGACAGCCACGGGAACGTCCAACGCTCCATGAACGAATGCAGCTCGCCGGTTGTCTCACCCATGTAAATTGGTGAGGCAAGCACTAATCCGTCAGCATAAGCGATTTCCTCCAATACAGGTTTCAGGTCGTCCTTGAACACGCAGATATTGCTGGGCTTGCCTTTCAGCTTACATGCCATACAAGAACGACAGCCCTTGTAGTCTATATCATAGAGGCGAACAGTCTTTGCCTCTATCTCTTCACTCACACTTTTTGCACCATTAGCGAATGCCTCAATCATAGCAGCCGTATTCATGTTCTTACGCGGCCCGCCGTCGATAATCATTATCTTCTTCATATCAGTTATTATTAAATCTGCCACAAAGATACGAATTTTCTGGCATATATCAATTGGGCAGCTCCATAAACTGTTTTTTCGTGCTTCATTTCTTGTTCTTGCGCTCCAGAAGGTGCTCAGGCGCTTTGCGGAACTTGGATGCTTTAGCACCAAGGCGCAATGTTAGTTGCGGAGCATACCTTTGTAGAAAACTTTTAAGGTATGGACTATATTTCAAAACTTATCGAACTGATTACGGCTCTACGAACTGAGACAAGGCAGGATGCCATTACTCCAGCACTCCTGAATATCAACACCCTATGACCATATTAATAAAAAAAGATTCCCAATCTCACGACTAAGAATCTCTAACCTTAAAAATCTAATACCATGAAAAACACTTTTGCTTCGCGGTGCGGACGAGGCTCGAACTCGCGACCCCTAGCGTGACAGGCTAGTATTCTAACCAAACTGA
>JAGCNQ010000216.1 GCA_017645845.1 Bacteroidaceae bacterium | reverse complement strand
TTACAGATTTTTATAATAATAAGAAAATGAAGAGGTAAAATTAGCACAACAAAAGCAATTTTGCTTTCATTTTGTCCCGAAAATCCTATGCTCAGTAAAATAATTTCCTCCGCAGAGCTGTAAAATTTTCTCCGTAGAGCAGTAAAACAGACACATAACAGCTTTTGCCTTTTCGTCATACATTTAAAAAAATGGCTGAATTCATCGGTCATTTAGATTTTTTCCGTATCTTTGTCCTCGGTGAACTTTGCGATTATTGTTTGTACGTCAAGAATGTGTTTATAATAAGGTGAAATCTGAATTCAAGGAACATCATGAAAAAGAACATCTCCATCATCATTGTATTTTTAGCTTTGCATGTGATTGGTATCCATGCTCAAGAGAAACAAATCTATATCCCTGAAGAATTGCGTTCGAATGACTTCACAAATGACGAGTCTCAGTGGAGTTATAGTCGAATGGCTCAGACACCCAATGTCGTGTGTTTCTGGGAGAAGGGGTTCGGACAGGATTTATCTAAAGCGCCAGAATTAGAAGGTCACAAGATGACGGTTGACCTGCCCAATCTTCTCTCGCGCATCGAGTTCTTCTACCAGGTCTATCGCGACATTATGCGCTTTACCCTGCCCGGGAGCAAGTCTGAACGCTATAAGATGATGGTGATGTTGCAATACTCATTGGAGGGTACTGCCTTTGGCGGAAGTTATGACAATACGATAGGAGCCCTTTGGGTCGCTCCCAACCGAGTGCAGGACCGACGACTCAATTGCATAGCCCATGAGTTGGGACATTCGTTCCAGATACAGGTGTCGTGCGATGGACAGGGACATGGCATTGGCGGGGGATTTTTCGAGACTGCTTCGCAATGGATGCTGTGGAACGTCAACCCAGAATGGCCGACAGATGAGAACTATCATTGGAAGGCTTACATTGAAGATGCTAATCTGCCGTTTCTTGATGGTAGGAACATCTATCGTGCCCCTTATGTCTTGGAATACTGGAGCATGAAACGAGGTATGACCGTAATAGCCAATCTCTTCAGGCAATGTCGTCGCGACGAGGATGCTGCCATTGCCTATATGCGTATGTTCAATCTTACTGTCGAAGAGTTTGCACGAGAAATAGTAGATTGCTATTCGCGTCTCATCACATTCGATTTCCCTGGCAAGCATGAAATGAACAAGCAATACACTGGAGAGTTTTTGAATGACAAACCTCTTGGAACATTCGGAGCTAATGTCATGGAAATAGAGAAAGGTGAAAATGGCAAAAGGCAGGATGTCTTATTCAAAGGCGAAAAGGGAAGCCACTATGCCTACAGGTTGGTGGCTATCAATGGGGATGCAGATGCCACTTATAGTGATATTGTGACAGCTTCCAAAGGAACTGTCAGCCTAAGATTGCCGTCCGATGCAACCCATGTTTACCTGGTTGTGACGGCATATCCTCAGGATGGATATACCCCTAATTCCTCTCAAACTTTCTCTTACCAATACAAAAAAAAATAGAATTAAGAATTAAGAATAAGTCAAGAAAAGAAGTTTTCGGAAGTTAAAGAAGTTAAAGGACGATACCATAATAATGGTCTAGAGTCGAGAGTCAAGAGTCGAGGAAAATTGAAACTTCTTTCAACCGCGCTTCATGGTGCTAAAGTAAACGACAGAAATTCTATGATTAGCGAAAAAGGGATGAGGAATTCCATAGCTTTCGCGAGGTGCCGTCGTCGTAACGGACGATATAGAAACCCTGACGAGGGGCATCAATACGTTGCCCACGCAGATTGTAGTATCCCTCTATCTCTTTGGCTTTCTTGTCAGCAGGAGAAAACGCTTGTATGACATGGGGATTCTAAAAGTCGCTGATGTTCAGTAACGAACTGTCGCCGTAGCTGAGGAAGCGGAAGTCGTGGGCGAGGGCGTAGTCATAGACTTTGTGCCAGTCTTCACCGATGAAGGCGCTGACCAACAGGAGCAGGGTGCTCTGCGGCTGGTGGAAATTGGTTATCATACGACGGACGATGTGATAATGGTATCCCGGAGCAATAATAATCTGTGTGCTGGCGTGCAGTACATCCTCGCCCTGCTGGTCCATATAGTGGAGCAGGGCAGTGAGGGCTTCCGTAGTGGAAAGGGCGTTGTCGTATTCGTAGGGCATCCACTGTGGGACATGAAGTGGTTTCCCTTGGCTGGCAAGCACTCCCATATAATACAGGCTTTCGAGGGTGCGGACGCTGGTTGTGCCGACGGCAATGGCCTCGCCTCCGTGAGCCAGTAGTCGTTCGATGGTGTGACGTCGGACGGCAATGTGTTCGGAGTGCATATCGTGTCCCCCTATGTCTTCGCTCTTGACGGGTCGGAAAGTGCCTGCACCAACATGCAGGGTCACTTCCTCGCGTTCGATGCCCCGAGCATCAATGTCTGCAAGGACGCGCTCGGTGAAGTGCAGTCCTGCTGTGGGTGCTGCTACGGAGCCTTTTATCTTGGAATAGACCGTCTGGTAGGTCGTCTTGTCGCTTTCCTGGGTCTTGCGGTTCAGGTAGGGTGGGATAGGGAGTTCACCGACAGCGTCGAGGACCTCAGCAAAAGTCAAGTCAGCATCCCAAGTAAACATTATCTCTTGGCTCGTTCCGTGAGTGCCGATACGCTCTGCCGTAATGGTCAATGTTGAATGGCCTATGTTCAATGTACGTGTCAGCTTCCCTTCTTTCCACTTCTTCAGATTGCCCACGAGGCAGTACCACGAGCAACGTCCCCGGCTTGCAAAGTTCTCCTGATACTCAGCAGGCTCTGCCGGTTCCAAAAGGAAGATTTCGATTAATGCTCCGGACCCCTTCCTGAAATGCAACCTCGCCTGGATGACGCGGGTGTTGTTGAAGACCATGAGTGCCCCTTCGGGGAGCAGCGAAGGCAGGGAACGGAACGTTGTCTCGCTGATGTTTCCTCCTTCATAAACAAGCAACTTGCTGCTGTCTCGCTCGGGAAGCGGGAACTTTGCAATGCGCTCATCGGGCAAAGTATAGTCGTAATTGCGTATTTGTATGTGCTTTGTGTCCATAAAACGGCTGCAAAAGTACAACAAAATTAAGAATTAAGAAAGAAGAAAGAAGAATTATGGCAGGAAGATGGACATAGTTCACAAAAAAAACACTATATTTGCAGTCAAAAGGACTAATACTCTTTTAATTCTTAACTCTTAATTCTTAATTTTTAATTAAAATATATACACTATGAAACTATCTGGAAGAAGAGAGAGTACCAACGTTGATGACCGTCGCGGAATGTCTCCTGTCAAGGCGGGCGGTATGGGTATCGTTGGCATCATTATCGTAGCATTGATTACATTGGTTTCAGGCGGTAACCTGGGCGATGTCTTCACGAATGTAATCAGTAACACTGGCATGCTGAGCGGCAATGTCACGGAGCAAGCCGAAGGCGGCAGGGAATTTACTGCTGAAGAGCAGGAACTGGCCAAGTTCTCGAAGCAAATCCTTGCAGGTACGGAAGATGTCTGGACAGAACAATTCAAGAAGATTGGTCGCACTTACGAGGCTCCCAAGATGGTGCTCTATACGGGCAGCGTGCAGACCGGTTGCGGTAACGGCTCGGCAAGCATGGGGCCCTTCTATTGCTCTGCCGACCAGTGCCTCTACATCGACCTTTCCTTCTTCTCCTCCATGAAGCAGCAGTTGGGGGCCGACGGAGACTTTGCCTATGCATACGTAATCGCCCATGAAGTGGGGCAT
>JAGCNQ010000215.1 GCA_017645845.1 Bacteroidaceae bacterium | reverse complement strand
CGACCTGTGCGGTTGAAAATGTCATCTTTGAGGGTTAAACTTTGTTAATCCGCACGTCCTCGGATGCACATCTCCAAGATGCCGCAGAGTCCTATGGATGAGCTATATAACTGATTGTCAAATCGTTGTGTTTTACCTTATACGCCCCAAGGCTCTTCGGCCGAGGGTGGGAGCATAGGGGGGTACACGGTCACACGCACCTACCGTCATACGACCTAATTTGCTGACGCCCAATATGTTAAGTAGTCTTTAATGGCCATTGGCAAGTGCCAGATATTGATTAACTTTGCGTCGTACAAATCCCCAATACGACAATGAATCAAGAGAAGAACAGCAGTGAAAAGGAAGTCAAGAGAGGTGCCACGATGGAGTTCATCGCCCGTATTACACTGGAAGACGGCTCGGTGGAGGAGCATGTCGTGAATGTCGAGGGCGGTGTGCCCGGCCTGAGCGATGCCGACTTCAGCAGCATAGACGCCGTGAAGCGCACCATCGCAGCCTACGAGAAGCCGACGATTGCGGCCAGCAACAAGCTCCTTGAGGAGGTTGCCAACGGCCACATGGAACGACTCTCTAAAAAAAAGAGCAGCAGAAAGAAGTAACGGAGCGCTATTGTGAGGTAGAGTGCGAGACGGGCCGCATAGGCGTGTATCTCTACGGCGAGGCCTTTTCCAAACTCCGCCCGAAGGAGCGCATCTGGGGGGCCGACCTTGCGGACATGGTTCTCGAACTGGCCTCTGACACGAGTTTTGAGAAGGCCACCGGGTACATGAACAGGTTCCTGCACCGGAGCAGGGAGAATGCGTTGCGCAAGAAGACCGTCGAGGAATTCGTCGAGCGGACGGGCAAGAATACGGACTCCGCCTACGCCCGCTGCTCGGATGCCATTCTCTCCGACTATGGCATAGACACAGCGACGGGCATCCCCGGTACGGACGCAAAGATTCCTGCGCATGCAATTGCCCCGTCCGGTACAGCTACAGCCGACAAGGATGTGGTAGAGGCGCTGGCAAGACGGTACAACGAGGGCAGGGATGAGCGCCTCAGGATACCGAAGCCTCTTATGTCCGTGCTGCCGGAGGGAAGGCCGGACGACTGCATATACATATATGTTGACGACGTGCTGACGAAGCACCAGAAGGAGTGCCGCTCGCCGGGCAGCAGGCGCACGACCAGGTTCGTCGCCACAACGGTCATATCCGTACAGCATGGCGACAGCAAATACAACATCGCCGCAGACAGTATGCAGGAGGCATTCAGGCGGCTGATGGCATTCCTGCTCGCAAACAGCCTGATGGAGGACAGGCAGCTCATCTTCATCACCGACGGTGCCACGGAAATCAAGGAACATGTACAACGGCACTTCGGATTCAGACCCTATACGCTTCACCTCGACTGGCATCACCTACAGAAGAAATGTTACCAGCTCATGTCCTCTGCACTGAAAGGCGGCAAGAAGATGAAGCAGGAGAAAGACGCCATAGAGCGGGAACTGTACAGCATCCTCTGGACCGGCAACGTAAAGGGGGCATTGGACCATATCACAGGCATCAGCCAGAAGAACATCAAATCGCAGGAGGCACTCGACCTGCTAAAAGGATATATTAACCGCAAGCAGGAACATATCCCCTGCTACGCCATTAGAAAGGGCCTCGGACTGCACAACTCAAGCAACCCAGTGGAGAAGGCCAATGACCTGATTGTTGCACACAGGCAAAAAGGCAAGGGTATGGCGTGGTCTGAGGAAGGCTGCCATGCTTTGGCAGCTGTCACAGTGGCAGGAATAAACAACGAGAGATATGACATGCTCATGGGAATGATGCCAAGATTCACATTTCAGGCATAATTTTCAACCGCACAGGTCGGAATTTTCTATTCCGAGGAAGGTATTTGAAAGAAAACCTAAAGGGAAAACATATGATTACTTGTTTTTCGACTTTTGGATTGAAGCCCTTTTAGAGTTTGGCTTGTGTGACGTGGAGGCTGTAAAGGAAAAGTCGGATGTGTTGTTTGAAGAATGTAAAGGTGAACTGCTCTTAATTGAACCTAAGGGAATTGTGTACTGGGCGGAGAATGATGGACATCAAGCCACATATTTTACGAATGATAATGCCTGCGACAGGGTATTGGATGACATTGCAGCCTATTTGAAAATGGGTGGTACCCCCAAAGCATTCGACCTAAAAGAATCGAAAGCTTTGGCACTGAAGATAATAGATTTTTTGGGTACAACCCTTAACGATTTGTTGTCACAATACGCTACGTCGAGATTTGTGGAGTCATTAATGGAACTGCATCATGGAACATTGTTCTGGTTAGCTTCTACCAGTATGAGATTTGAGAAGGTGAATGCTGTCATGACCTATTTGGGGGCTGATTATAGTGAACAGAAAGCATACCTGTTCAAATATTCAGAAACGAACAATCTAACGCAATGCTTGCTGGAGCGCATCGTAGCAAATCACTTCCATTCGGAGAATGATCCAAAACTTGTTGATATAGACAAAATATTTGCCTATATGCATGAATTGTACACCTTCGGCATATATTTGGATTTCTTGACTTTCAAAATACCTGGTACAGAGTTGGCAATACT
>JAGCNQ010000214.1 GCA_017645845.1 Bacteroidaceae bacterium | reverse complement strand
CCTCGGAAGGTCTGTCAGATGAGACCTCGTCGGATGTGACACATGAGACCTCGTCGGATGTGACACATGAGACCTCGTCGGAGGAGGAGGCGACAACACCCCCGGTGGGGATGAATAAAATCAGGGGAGTGCCGACGGGCACTCCCCTGCTTGTTATAGGGAATCTGACTCAATATGAAAAAGAAGAGTATCTTCTTTCCGTTGTTGATATATATCCCGTGCTGCATGGGCTTGCCGTCGAGCTTCCTGCCGCTGAGGTCGTATAAGGAGACCCCATCCAAACCTTGGCTTCCGCCGACCCCTGGTTCCCTCGGGAAGGCTTCTGTTCCCTCCCCCTCGGGGGAGATGGAGGGGGGTCGTATTCCTGTAGCGTCATCCCCGTCGAAGTTCAGCATGAACTCCTTGATGTCTCCGCCAGTGGAGGCATCGCCGGCTGTGATACCGTGCAACTGGAAATAAGCCCTGAAAGCTCCGACGGTCATCGCTGCGCCCGGGTAGTAGAGCATATTGTTGTCACCGAGGAAGAGCACGCTGCGGTTTTGGGCAGTGAAGGGCACCGCGTCGTAGCTGCCCTGGAAGGTCACCTGGCCGCCGGTGATGGTGACACCTTCGGGGGCGGCGCCGACAATCTGGACGCCCTTGAACTCAGGCTCCACGACGTTGTCCATGCCGAGGGAGACAGTCTCCGAGCTCTCAACACTGACGGTGGTTACCTTCGGCACTACGTAGCCATCCTTCACCTCCCAGTTGGCTGAGCCGAGCAGGTTCACCAGGGCGTTGCCCGTCGCTGTGGTATAGGTGCCACGGTTGTCGTTCTGCAAGCCAGCGCTGGTGGCATCGACGGTGGAGTAGCAGTTGGTGATGGTTCCGCGACCGTTGACGCGGGCAATCTTCGAGATGACGCTGGGGTTGACAAAGGTGCCTGCATTCAGGCAGTTGATGATGTTGGGCGTTGAGCCATCGTCCCAGCCCACCAGGCCGCCCACGTTGGTCATCCTGCCCGTGACGCTGCCATAGGTGGAATTGAGCATATCGCCGTCATAGGAAATCTTGCCGTCGAAGACACTGTTCCTGATGGTGAAGGGCGAGCTGAAGGCATGTCCGATGAGGCCACCGCTGTGCACCTGCGGCTGATCCGTCAGGAAGGGGAATCGGATTGTCACGCTGACGCGGCAGTTCTCGATGGTCACGTTCTCACAGGCGCCGACCAGTCCGCTGGCGTGGAATACGCGGCTATCAGTGTCGAAACGGTCGGATGTCAATGTCACAGAGCCACTCGTGTGGAGGTTCCTGATGGTGGCATTCTTCGCATAACTGAAAGGAGCGGTCATCATTGCATTTCCCTTAATATAGACATTCAGCAAATGTCCGTTGCCATCGAATGTGCCGGCATATCTGTTGCTCGCGGTGCCCACCATCGTCGATACGCTGATGTCGTTGGTGAGCACGGCGTTGAGCGTGGTCTGTCCGCTGTTTACCAATGCAGCGAAGATGTCCCAGTCTTGGGAACTGTTGATGACGAATCGCCCATCGGAGGTGCTATAATGGTCGGGAGTCCACTTCACCAAATAGGGCTTGCCGGCCTCTATGGTGCTGGCATCGGTGAAGCTCAGCGTCAGCGTGCCGTTGGCGAAGTTTGATGAAGCAGCGTTCAACTGCTTCAGCGTGGCCCCTTCGAGCGCGGTACCACTCAGGCTGCTGAGGCTGAACGGCAGGCACAGCGTATTCCACGAGCCGTCCCTGTAGAGTGTGCGGCCGGAGAGCTTCACGTCGTGCGTCTGGTTGTTCCAGGTGGTCAGCGCGCTGCTGTTGCTGGCATTGTCGGCAAGCGAATCCCACGTTTTCCACTTGGCATAGAGCGTCATGTCCTGCGAAACGATGCCGTCCCATTCGGTGTTGCCGCCAGCATCGGTGTACCAGCCTACGAAGACGTAGCCGTCGGCAGTGGGGGCGGTGGGTTCCTCCATTTCCTCATTGCTCCATGCCTTCATCGGGCTGGGGGCAGTACCGTGGCCGTTGGCATTGAAGGTGACGGTGCAGCGCCAATGTACCTCGAAATCATATGGCAAACCAATATTCCAGCCATGGTCTTTTGTAACATTATTCCACTCACTCTCTGAGCCTTCGAAATAAAGGTCACTTAAATGAGAGCTATATGCAAATTCATCCTCTATATGAGCAATGTCCTTCAAGGTAAGGCTAGTGAGGGCTGAACAATGCCCAAAGGAATAGTAACATAACTCACGCACACCTCCGGTGAATTGCACTTTTCGGAGAGAAGTGCAATTATTGAAAGCATAAGAAGAGATTGCGTTAACAGCGCTGGGAAATTCAATCTCTTCAAGCGAAGTACAGTTTTGAAAGGCACTTGATGCTATCTCACTAACGTTATTAAAATAAAAACTGCTAATGGCTGTTCCTTCGAAAGAAGTACCTGTAGCTAATTTCCCAAAACAGGAAGGAACAGTATTCTTCCTGCCATAATAGATATTCTTGTCATCATCTATCACCAAGACATTCGCCAGGTTCGGGCAATTCGATAAACGAGGACCACAACAGTTTGAATCATACTGGGAGTCACAATAATAATAAATGGTTTCAAGTGCAGGGAAATCATAAATCCCTGCAGTAATCTTTTTGACGGATATACCATTGACGGTCTTTGGATAAACTAATCTCTTTATTGCTCCCTTGTTACATACGATGCTGTTGACGGTCCCATCACTGGTGTATGTCCACCAATAGGCCGTGAAGGTGGTAGTGCCAGATGACAGAGGGTGGTAGGTGACTAAATACCTATTCTCCTCCCAACCGCCAAGGGCATAGTCGCTCTGAGGCGAGAAGGGGTTGTAGTTGGTTGGCAGCTTAAAGCCAATATTATTGCCGTCTTTGTAGAACTGACAATTGTCGGCAGCCTCGCGCGTAGTGGTGATTTTGTGGCTTAGAGCGTAGAAGGTGCGCTGGGTGACACCCGTATTTGCGCCGGGACTGAGGACAACCGTATAGTCGGCGTGGGACCACTGTGCCGCAATGGTGGTCGATGGGGAGGTCAGCGTGTGGTAGGCATCGTTTCTGCCCCATCCGTCAAAGCACCAATCGTCCCGGCCTATGTAGCCGGCGTCGTAGTCGGGCGACAGCTTGAAACCGATGCCGGCGCCATCATTGATTCTGTAGAACTGCATGTTCCCTGCTGCCTCACCTGAGGCGGCCACCGTACTTTCGTTTGACAGAAGGGGTACGTATGGCGTCCCCATGGCGTGGTCACCGCCAGTTACTGTGACGGAATAGATTTGGGCGGCAGCAAAAATGGCATGCAAGTAGATCTCGGTGCCAGAGGTGCCTGCATTCAGACTGACTCCAGAGCCCCAGTATCCGTTATTTTCCAAGACCTTGTCACCATTACCGTCGGTGCTTCCATTACTGTTGAAGTAGATGGATGAGATGGCATTGCCGTTCCAATACTCCTTGGTATAGTAAAGGTAGAGACCAATGCCGCCAGCACCACTGTTCAGGTTTCCCTTCGATTCCTTGAAACTGGTACCGCCATCACAGGGAACGAGGTTATAGGTGGGGCGACCTTCAATAGTAAACTCGTCAGTATTGGTGTTCATCATGAGTACGAGATCGGTGACGTAGCCGAAGTTGATGCCGTTGCTGTTCTCATACTTGCAGAGCAGGTAGATGTAGTCGCCCGCGACACCCTTGTTCAAGTCGTAGTCGATGACCGTCCAGCCCTGATTGGCGTAGGTAGTCTTCAGAGCGTTCGTCTCGGCTTGGGTGCCACCAATAAGCATCACATCCTTAACGAAAGTGGAAGCCCATGATGGTGCGAAGGACACAAGCAAGAACAGCGTAATCGCTGCCCGCATCAGCTTCTGATAAAGATTCTTTCTAATGTTTGTCATAGTTTTGTTCTCATTTATGGTGCCGTGAATAAGGTACTCACGTACGAAGCCAGAGACATTATAAATAATAAGATGGAATGAGCGCAAAGAGGCCTTACGCCGTGCCCAGGGTGCCGTCCATGGGGATAGCGCCTGCGGGATTGGAACCCGGGTTGGATTTCTGCGGGACGCGCTTGAAGGCGATGTTGTTGCGGAGCATCTGGCCCGGGTTGACGAGCGGGAGTATCTGCTTGGGGATACCGGCCTCTTCACTCCGTATTGCCATAATGCCGCGTGCGCTGCCGATGGTGATGTCGGCCATGTGCTGCACGAGCCCTGCGGGCAGTACCCACTGGTCTTCGTTGAGCTGATAGAGCGAACTCCAGCTGTCGCGGGTGAACTCGAAGACTGTCTGGACGCCAAGGATGAGCTGCGTGATGTCGTTCTTCTTGTACTCGAAGTTGGCATTGCAGCGAACCACGCGCTTGTCGGTCTCGCAGTTGAACTGAATCTGGTTGTTAATCTGCATCTCGCCTTCGGGCCACTCGCTGGCCAGGTTGACGAACTGCAACTGCCTGACATCCATCAGGCGGAACTGAATCTGGATTTGTTTCTGTTGTTGAGCCATATTATTAGAAAATTAGAGAATTAGAATATTAGAGAATACTTAAACCCTTGAACTATCGCTTCGCTTTTATCGTCATTGCATTGAGATAATAGAAACTATTGGGGCTGGTGTTGTTGGAGCCAGGCATGACGGTTAGCGTCACTTCCCCTTCGGCTGTAGGGTGGATGTTCTTTATGACCACTGTCTCCGAGGCATTGTTGGCCGCCTGCAAAGCATCGGCCTGTGTGTCCTCGCCCTGCACGATGAAGCTCGTCTGGCGGAAGTCCTGACAATTGTCGCGAGAGGAGAACAGGGTGAACTCGTACTTCAGCTCGGGATTAAGGTGACTCAAGCGCAGAGTCGCACTTTGCCGAGGTCCCTGTCCGCCGAACTTGCCTGATGCATAGCCCCAAAGACAGGACTGCGACACATCGCCAGGCATGAGCATCTTGGTAGTGGTATAGGTTGGGCCGTTCTTGTTGGTACCACCGAAGTCACCTGTGATGGTTACTAGGATGCCCGTTGGATTCATATTGCTGTCGGTAATGTCGGCATGTGTCCGCAAGGCGGGCGTGATATCGTTCCAGGCAGGGTCGGTAGTATGGTCGGCTCCGAAGTTGAGCTTCACCAAGCCTGTCGGCACGATGTTGTTGACAGAAGGGAAACCCTCTTGGTCAAGCACCGTACATTCGTAGGGATGTGCTACTGCCTCGTGAGCCGCCACCTGGCAAGTGTGCGCTGTCAGGAAGTCCACACCATCGGGACGGTAGCTGAAGCCGACGGGCGAGATGCCTGTGATGGTTTCCAACCAAACGCAAGCAGCTGTGTAGCGTCCCATCTTCAGGTCGAGATGATAGCCGTCACGGTTCATGTTGTCGCCGAGGTAGGTAGTACGTGCATTCTGGATAGCTGTCCCAGAGGGTACGACAAAGCTCAACTCGGGATGCATCGCCGTTGCATACTGCACCGCTTGACAGATACTGTCGTACATCACCTCCTGACGGTTGCCGTAATTGGCGAAACCGCCGTGTGTGCTGTCGTGCGAATAAGCCCAAGTCTGGTGATAGCCATATATGGCGTTAGGATTCGTCTGAAGACCCTGCGTATATTGTATCAAACTCGTCAGATAAGGCTCAAATGTCGTAGTAAGACCCGACTCCTGACTCACCTGCTGGAAAGTAATGTAATTCCAAGGTTCATCGGTAATGATGTCGGCAAGAGCCGAACGAGGCGTATTGGTGCGCACTCTGTTCTGTACCTTACGGTACTCGAAGGTATTGTTGGCCTCGGTAACATCAATCCAATGAGAATGGAATCCCTGACCGCCGCGATAGGCATTGCCGATAATCATCTTCACGCCAGCCTCTTGTGCAAGTTCCCAAAGATACTGCTCCACAGCATCCTGCGAGAAGCTATTCCCTATAGCCAGCACACGCACGATGCTGTCTTGAGACAAAAGCCTCTCCCCCATGGGGGACGGAAGTTCCGTCTGCGCCTGAGCACTGAAGAGACAACAGACTATAAACAACAGACAACAGACTGAGGCCTTTTGAATTCTGAATTTATTCATTTCTCATCTTTTTTCTCCCTCTCACCGGAATGGGGTCAAGGGGTGAGGCTTCTCTTGTATTCCTCACTATTGAGTACCTGCAGGGCGCGTTCGATACATGGGTCGTCGATGAGCTGCTGCTGAACACTTCCCTTTTGGTAGTAGTAGCGGTTCACTATCTCGTCGGACAGGTAAGGCTCCACCTGCTTGCGGAAGCGCAACAAGTCGGCACGGACATCGTAGGTCAGCTTGGCCTCGAGGGCATCGAGCTCGGCCTTTGTCGCTTCCTGATAACCCTCGCGCTTGATGAGGTCTCGCAACACTTTCAGCAGTTCTTTGGCGGGTTTGCCTGCCTCGAAGCCGCTTGTCTGAATGCTGTCGGCAAATGTGGCATAGTCCTCATCGCTTAGGCGGAACTCGCCGACGGGCGGTATGGTGGGATGCGTGTGGCAGAAGTGTGTGACATAGTCGAAGAACTCATCACTGACCACCAATTCGGATACCATCGTAGGCAAGCTGTCGGGCTTGACCTCGACATCAGGCTTTATGCCACCGCCGTCACGCACCTCGCGGCCTCCAGCCGTATGGAAGAGATTTGTCAGGCTGTCGGGCACAACGCCTGCCGAACCATCAGCATTCAAGTGACGGTAATCGTATGCCTGTATGCAACGTCCGCTTGGGATGTAGTAGCGACTGGTCGTGAGTTTGAGAGTACCGTGATAAGGCACCTCGCGCATCATCTGCACCAAGCCCTTGCCAAAAGTACGGGTTCCCATGATGACAGCACGGTCGAAGTCCTGCAAGGCTCCTGCCACAATCTCGGAGGCAGAGGCCGTGCCTCCATCCACGAGCACAACAACGGGCATTATGCTGTCTATCGGTTCCGTAGCCGTGTAGTATTCGCGATTCGTACGTGTCATCTTACCTTTTGTATAGACCACTTTCTTGCCTTTCGGCAGGAAGAGATTGGTGATATCAACAGCCTCGTTGATTGCTCCACCGGGATTGCCGCGCAAGTCGAACACAAGGCGTTTGGCACCCTGACGGCGCACCTCTTCGAAAGCCTCACGCACTTCCCTGCAAGCTCCTTCGGTGAAGCCGGTCAGGAAGATGTAGCCCGTCTGTCCGTCGCTGAGCATACCGGCATAGGGCACCTGCGGCAATTGAATCATCTGGCGCGTGATGAGGAATGACTTCTCCTCCTCGCCTCGCCGCACCTTCAGCTCAAAGGTCGTACCTGCCTCGCCACGAAGCATACTGCTCACCTTAGGTGTACCCATCCCTTTGACATCCTTACCATCGACAGAGAGGATGACATCGCCTGCCTGAATGCCTGCCAACTGGCTGGGTGTACCTTCGTAAGGCTCGCTGATGACAGCCCGCTGTTCCTTCCTGTGATAACGTATCACACTACCTATGCCGGCATACTTGCCTGTTGCCATCTGGCGCAGGTCCTCGTCATTATCGGGATAATAGTCGGTGAAGGGATCCACCTGCTGCAGCATAGAGCGGATGCCCCACCCTATGACCGTATCAGCATTCAGCGAATCAACATAGAAAAGGTCGAGCTGTTTGTAGATATCATTGAAGAGCTCCAGATTGCGGCTGATGGCCGAATTGGCGTTCTCCTTCTTCTGCCCCGCCACACAAAGCGGTAGCAGACACATTATTATATATATTAGGCGCTTCATTTACTACTGATTATTTACCATTTAAATCCCCTCTCTCTTAGAGAGGGTTTGGGTGAGGCTGTTCCATTCTTCTTCTGGCAACCTTGTTCCAACCACTCCGATGATGTGCTCGCTGAGGAGTGCACCACAACTGAGACATGCCTTCAGAGATGCCCCGCGGTTCAAGGCATAGAGGAAACCTCCAGCGAAGAAATCGCCTGCCGCCGTAGTATCTACAACAGGAACCCTATTCGCCTTCACCATCACTTCCTCGTGACCGAGACGAGCACTTGCTCCCTTGCTACCGAGTTTCACGACGGCCAAACACTTCAGGGCAGCTATCTGTCGCAGAGCCTCCAACGGGTCTTTCTGACCGGTGAATGCTGCTGCCTCCTCTTCATTGGCGAAAACGATGTCGATATAGTCTTGTACCAAGTGACGGAAGAAGGGAAGGTCGGAGGCAACCACATTATAGCTGGCGAGGTCGAGGCTAAGCTGCACGCTCATCTCCATAGCCGTCTGGCAAATGGTCTCCATCAGATCGTGGTTCTGCACCAGATAGCCCTCGATGTGCGCCATACTGACACCCTCGAAAAGTGCAGGCGTGATATCACTTGCTTGCAACGTCGCAGCCGCACCCAGACAAGTGCCGAAAGTACGTTCCCCGTCGGGAGAAATGAAGGTATTCGCCACTCCGGTTGGCAAATCGCACTTTAACAGTCGGGCGTCGATGCCAGCAGCTTTCTGACTCTCAGCATAGAACTTGCCCAAAGCATCACGACCGACTTTGCCAACAAAACCTGCCTCACCACCCAGATGCGCCAACGCGAGGATTGTATTGCCTGCGCTGCCACCTGTGGATTGCTCCACTTGCAACCCTTCCATACAGGCCCGCAATTCTTTTTGTCGCGCCTCGTCAATCAGCATCATACCGCCCTTCGGCAGCTGCATCTGCTCAAGGACTGAGTCCTCCTTCAGACGCACCAAGACATCTACCAAAGCATTGCCGATTCCTATGATTTTCTCCATTTACCCAGAATTTTTCTGCAAAGATACGATTAAGCGCGCGAAATACAAAAGAAAAGCTCGTTTTTCTTTTTATTCCCGAGCGAGAGTATTTTCGATGATAGTCAAAGTACGAAATAAAGTTGAGAGTTGAGAGATTATAGAGAAAAAGAGAAAAAAAACGCACATAAACAAAAATTTTTCTCTTTTCACTTTTCACTTTTCACTTTTTTGTTGTACCTTTGCCCCGCAATTGAGAAAAAACTCAAAAAACTGCTTCAGTAGCTCAGTTGGTTAGAGCACATGACTGTTAATCATGGGGTCGTTGGTTCAAGCCCATCCTGAAGCGCAAAGAGTTTCCTCAGTTGCAAACTGCTTCAGTAGCTCAGTTGGTTAGAGCACATGACTGTTAATCATGGGGTCGTTGGTTCAAGCCCATCCTGAAGCGCAAAGCCCAGCAAACGCTGGGTTTTTGCTTTTATGGGCTATTATTTTGACCAAAGTAATGTACCGTCTGCGGCTTGTCCTTCGGCTTCGACGGAGAGGGTTGTCTGGCGTGAGTTGTTGTAGAAGGTGATACTGGCCTCGCCGTTTTTGTCTAGCTGAAGGTCTGGGTCCCAATAAAGCGAGCGGCGATAATCAGTCGGTTCGGGTGGTGTTTGCTTTGAGTAATCGGGGTTGTAGAAGTTTGCAGGATAGGCAAAGCCTTCGAGGATGTAGCGGCGGTCGCGATAAACCGCACGCTTGTGTCCATCGGGATAAGGATATATCGCAATAGTTGTCTCGGGCCTGTTCGCTCCCATGTAACGGCTGCTGCCTTCCAAACGCGGTTGATAGTCGGTATATACGACATACTTTTCAACCCTGAATCGTGGGTCTTCACCTATTCGTTCATCACCAAGATAATTTCTGAGTTCTCCTGGGGATATATCGAAATCTGACGGGACGGCCTCAATATCTCCAACGGATATTTTGCCAGGTTCTCCTGAGGCAAGGTTGCCAGACTCCCCTGAAGAAGCATCGCCATTATCTCCGGAAGAGACTTTGCTGGCCACAGATTTCATATTCTTGGGCTGTTCGAGCGAATCAATAGGAACGTTGATATAATCGGCCAGTGACTGTCGCGGAAAACTATAACCAATACGGTCATCCCCATTACCGTCCTTTTCCTCATTCACCCCATAATCATTCAGATAGACACGAACCATTTGTCTTCTGACATCCGCGTAATCGAATATGGGAACCCCTGCATCTTCTATCGCATTCCACGCATCGTAGGCATCAACCATGAAAGCGGGGTAGGCGGCATTGAATCCCTTGAGTTTGCTTTTGCGACGAGCGGAAACTGTAACCTCGCGCAAAGCCTTTGTGGAGTCTGCCAACAGTTCAGACGGGATATCGTACCCAGATGCTGCAGGGTTCGGCTGCAAATGTGTCTGATAGAAACCATAAGGTTTTACAAAACGCGGATAGGGCCATGAGATGTAAGCCCTATAGTCCGCCTCATCCAAGTCGAGTTTCCTCATGATATGCAGGGGGTATTCTTCACCATAACCGGCCATTTGAATCCATGCGTAGTCCTTATCTTTCTTCTCCCATTTTGCGGTATCAGCTGCAGAGAGGAAGAACACGCAGCTCCCATAGAACGGGGGACAAGGCATCCTGAAATAGTCGCCGGTATAATGCTCTTCGCTTACAGCAGATTCGTTGGTATCCAGATGGACCAGTTCTGAATGTACACGCAGACTTGGCGTTAGATTCTTTCTTGCCAACTCTGTGGCATATTTGAAGTCGCGCAGCGGAATGACGCCACTTTCATTCTTCAGGTCTTTTATTCCATCGAATTCTATTCTGTTAGGGTTGAAGGACACCTTCCCCATCAGAATGGGAGACTTCTCGTTTGGCTGCGTCAAGTCCCATTCGCCTTGTACCGCCATATCGCGCCAAACGAATCGTCGCCAGCCTTGCGTCATCATCAAGAGGTCAAGCGCCTGCCGATGCTCCTCATCGTTCTTCTCGAAATACCAGCCGGGATTGGGGATGAAGCCTTTCAATTCGGAGCTGAGCAGCATCTCCGTCATGATGTTCCCGTTGTCGAAGAGAGGGTCGGCCTGATAACCATCACGAATGGCGAGAGAAATAGTCCCTCCCCTTGGGGGGAGTCGGAGGGGAGCAATTTTCAACTCCACCTTCTCATAGGGGCTGTATCCTTCTTTTATCCCCTCGATGGTAAGTGTCGGCTTTGCCAGTTCCGGCTTTGTGACGAAGAAGAGTCTGTCGGCCCATACACGTCCTTGGGTATCGAAGACCGTTGCCTGATGGACGCCTGCCTCCAATTTTGAATTTTGGATTTTAAATTTTGAATTGAATTCATGGAATTCCTCCACCTTCCCTTCGTGCATGATGGTCAAAGCCAGGCTATCGGCATTGAGGCCTACATGATTTGCCTCAATGATGATGCCGTCACCTTCCTGAATGATCTTCATGGCTACGCCCTTTCCCTCGGGTTTTGGCAACATGGCAGAGACCTTCTCGCCGTCGGAAGTCTTGAAAACCACTTCCCTCTCATATCCCTTTTCCGGAACGAAGGTAAACGTGCCTCGTCCACGGTTGACGGTCTTCACCTGCTCGTTTCCAATAAAAAGAATGCCCTCCATCTGTTCTCCATCCGACATTGCAGCCTCGAAAGCCACACGATTCTCCACGCCAGCCACCAAGTTGCCGCCTTCCGGGAAAAGCGAAAGCTGTAGTTTGCACTTGTCGGGATCGTTTTTGAATTCGCGCCGCATCACTCGCAAAGTCATATCACGCGTGTAATCGCCAGGAGCAAGGGGCTTGTCATAAACGGGGAACACGCGGCTGTAGAGTTTGTCATAATCGCGGAAGTATTCGCGCTCCGACTCTTTGTCCCTGAACATGAAACTGAAGCTGTAGGGATGCTTGTGCTCATACTCTCCCCAGTTCAGTTGCCAACGGGTATAGGCCCGAAGTTCGTAGAAACCGCTATATTGAATCAAGTTGTTCAGGTCAAAGAAGCCGCTTCCCCGTCCTTCCTTCATTTCGATGAGTTTGCGCTCCACCAGATAGCCGTCGTTGTTCAGCAGCTCTACATACAGCACTCCGCTCACATCCGACGGTTTGTCCGTATTTGTCTGTCGCGTATATGCCGTGAACCAGATGGTATCTCCCTGAAAGTAGCAGGTATTGTCCATGTGGACATAGACTTTCTCCTGCGGAATAGTCTTCCCAAAGGCAGTCAGACGATTCATCAGCGGGCGGAAGACCTCAGGCACGTCTTGCGCTTGTCCCGCCAAAGCGACGAGAGCAAGCAGAAAAGTGATGATGGTTCGCCTGTTCATTAGTCTTTAAAGATTTGATTCCTACCGAATTATATTTCGTTTAGAATAGTCAAAAAGAGGTTTCGCTTTTTTCTTGCTTACTCGAAGATTTCTGAGAGTTTCTTTTCCAATGCTTTACCCTCAAGTCCACCTGCGACAACCTTTCCATCTGGCCCGTAAAGGAAAGTTTGGGGGATTTTCCAGATGTTGAAGGTCATACAGGCATAGCTGTCCCAGCCCTTCAGTTCGCTGATCTGAGGCCAAGTGATGCCCATCTCCTGAACACACTTTTCCCACTCTTCCTGCTTGGTATCCAGCGAAATACCTACCACCTCGAAACCTTTCTCCTTGTACTTCTCATAGTTAGCCTTTATGTTGGGAATCTCTGCCCTGCAGGAACCACACCAACTCGCCCAGAAGTTAACAAGCACATACTTGCCCCGACCCACATAGTCGGTCAAGCAGCTACGGTTTCCTTGAAGGTCATTGCCTGTACAATCCACATACGGCATGCCGCAATATTCTCGAGCCATTATTACAATCGGGCGATAGAAAGGCTCGAACATCTTGCTGTCCTTATATTTGTAGTCGGTCAAGAATTTCCCTACGAACTCCGCTCCCAATTTTCTCCTGTACCTACTCAGGAAGTAGATGGGCACCATGTTGTCAGCATTATCCAGAACTATTTTTCTGTAAGTCTCCTTCTCCTCCTCCTTAAAGGCACGTTCACGCTCTTCCTGGGCCGAATACACCTCTTGGGGAATATCATCGCCGTATTTATCGACCAAAGCATTGAGCCCGAACTCATCGTTCAATTCTTCTTCTTTAGCTTTCAGGTCAACATTCGTTTTATAAGCCTCGCCCATCTTTATGTTCTGCTCAGAGCCTTTAGTTATCGAGCCAAACCCGTCTTTGAGGACTACTTCAACAGGCGTTCCGTCGGCGATAACGACGCTAAGGGGTGGGGCGAATCGGGAGCGGTCGTGACGTTCTATTAGGACGAAAATATTATCTGTCGTGTCAACCTCAAAAGTGACAACATCGTCCTTTACACTTAGCACTCCAGGAATAGTATCGGCTGTACCCAAAGCTCTGAAGTAAAAGAGATTAGGGTCGCCAAATTCTCCTGTGATGATAATCTCGGTCTTGGTGCTGGTTGGGGTGCAAGCTGCCAAACAGAGAACAGCAATCATCGACATAAAACAAGATTTCTTCATTTTGAGGCGCATTTTTAGGTTAATAGACTTTTTCATGGTCAAATATACAACTTTTTTCTACAAGCAGCAAATCCAAAGACGTTTGTTTGCCTTTTAGAACAAAAAAAATAAGGAGATTGGGCTTCCAAAAACAAAAATTCTTCGAACAATTGGTCAAAAAGACACAAATTGCCTACTTAATTCTATTTCGATTTGTGATAAATGTTCTTTCTCCCGGGACAAAAAGTTTTTCCCTCCCCGACAAAAAAAAAAATTTTCTCCTCGGGGGATTTTCTGTTCCAAGGCTTGGGATATATGTTTCAAGACTCAGAACACATGTTTCAAGCCTTGGTACATAAGTTTAGAAGCTGGGAACTAAAAATATTCCCAAGTAGAAAAACATTTTCCCCCAAGGGGAGAAAGAAATACTCCCAAGGACAGACAAATGTTATATACGCAATAATTATCCCTTTTTCGGCCTTAGTTATCAACAAAAATGGGATGTTATCAACATTTTCGGCAGAATGCCGACCAAAAAGTGTGCTTATCTCACACTTTTAGCGTATCTTTGCAAAATGAAATAAAAGACAGATTCCCCTTAACTTTCCCCGAGGGAGAAACATTTAAATTACGACAAATCCAAACTGCCCCAAGACCCTGCGAAGCAGTTCCCTCCCTGGGGAGGGTTAGAGAGAGGGTCTCCATTATGAGTAAAACAATAGCTATAGTCAACCAAAAAGGCGGTGTGGGCAAGACCACGACGAGTATGAACCTGGCCGCTTCACTTGCTACGCTCGAGAAGAAAGTGCTGCTTATCGACGCCGACCCGCAAGCCAACGCTTCCAGCGGTATGGGCGTCGATGTAAGCAAGATTGAGCACTCCATCTACAATGCTCTGCTTGGGCAGGTTGACATCCGCGAAATCATATATACCACCGACATCGAGGGCTTGGATATCGTGCCCTCACACATCAATCTCGTTGGAGCCGAGATAGAACTGCTCAATTTCAAAAACCAGGAGCGCATCATGAAGGACTTGCTACAGCCCATCGTGCAGGACTACGACTACATCCTCATCGATTGTAGCCCCAGCCTCGGCCTCATCACGGTCAACGCGCTGACGGCTGCGGACAGCGTCATCATCCCCGTTCAATGCGAGTACTTCGCTTTAGAGGGCATCAGCAAACTGCTCAACACAATAAAGATTGTGAAAACACGCATGAACCCACGTCTGGAAATCGAGGGTTTCCTGCTCACGATGTACGACAGCCGCCTGCGCCTCGCTAACCAAATCTACGAGGAGGTTCGCCGCCACTTCCGCGAACTGGTGTTCAAGACAGTCATCCAGCGCAACGTCAAGCTCAGCGAAGCCCCAAGTCACGGTGTACCAGCCATTCTCTATGATGCCGATGCAGCAGGTTCGAAAGCACATTTGGCTCTGGCGCAGGAAATCATTGAAAAAAATAAAAAATAAAAGTGAAGGATGTATTCTTCACTAAACAACATAAAAATATGGCAATAAGAAAGAAGTACCAGGGACAGGCGTTAGGCAGAGGCCTTGATGCCTTGCTCCAGACAGAAGAGATTCATACCAACGGCTCCTCCAACCTCTGCGAAGTGAGGATGGACGACATCCGTCCCAATCCCAATCAGCCGCGACGGGATTTCGATGACGACAGCCTGCAGGAACTGGCTAACAGCATCCGGCAGATAGGCATCATTCAGCCCATCACTCTGCGCGATATGGGCGACGGGACCTACGTCATCATTGCCGGAGAACGCCGCTGGAAGGCCAGTCAGCGCGTCGGTCTCACCACCATTCCTGCCTACATCCGTACCGTCGATGACGAGAACATGATGGAAATGGCCCTCGTTGAGAACATACAGCGACAGGACCTTACGGCACTCGAAGTGGCGCTGGCCTACCAGAACCTCATCGAGCAGTATAACCTGACACAGGAACAGCTCAGCGAACGTGTGGGCAAGAATCGCGCTACTATCGCCAACTATTTGCGTCTGCTCAAACTGCCTGCAAATGTGCAGGTTGCGCTCCGGAACCGCGAAATTGATATGGGCCACGCACGTGCCCTG
Organism: Bacteroidaceae bacterium; assembly: GCA_017645845.1. Taxonomy (GTDB): domain Bacteria; phylum Bacteroidota; class Bacteroidia; order Bacteroidales; family Bacteroidaceae; genus Physcousia. The sequence goes on along the minus strand of JAGCNQ010000214.1, from coordinate 5,032 downwards.
CTCGCCCTCTCCGACCCTAAGGCACAGCTGAAGGTGTTCGCCGAGATGAAGAAAGACCACCTGAGCGTTCGCAAGATAGAAGATATGGTGAAGCAGCTCAGCGAGGGAGCCTCCGTCAGGACCAAGACCGGCACCCGCATCCGCCAGAAAGGTTCCAACCTGAGCGCCGACTACAACGTGCTGCGCGAAGGGCTGAGAAAAATCTTCAGGACACGCGTCGAAATGACCTGCTCGGACAGCGGAAAGGGCAAGATAAGCATACCCTTCGCCAACGAGGCAGAACTGGAACGCATCATAGAAATGCTCGACAAACTTCGTGACTAATGATGAAACTAAGGCACACACTTCTCCTGCTCCTTGCCCCCTGCTCCTTGCTCCAAATATCGGCTCAGGAGGGAAAGAGTGTGCCCATCGTTGACTCCATCAAAGTAAGTGCCAATGCTCAGAAACACGACTCACTCGTCATTGACACGGCGGCACTCTTTGCTATCACCGACGACATCCTGATGCAAAAGCGCCCAAGGCGCGACCTCACGAAATTCAAGCCAGACCCCATACGTGCTATGTGGCTCGCACTCGTGATACCAGGAGCTGGACAATTTTACAACCGTAAATACTGGAAGCTACCCATCGTCTATGGAGGATTCCTGGGTTGCGTGTATGCTCTTACTTGGAATGGTCAGATGCTACGGGACTACTCACAAGCTTATTTGGACATTACGGACAGCGACCCGAACACGAAAAGCTACGAGAAAATGCTACCCCCGAGATATAGCATCGAGGGCAAGGAAGAGCGCTTCAAGGGCATCTTCAAAAGCAAAAAAGACACTTTCCGCCGGTACCGAGACCTCAGCCTATTCGCCTTCGGAGGTGTCTATCTCCTCTCTGTTATTGATGCCTACGTCGACGCCGAACTCTCCACATTCGACATCTCGCGAGACCTCAGCCTACAAATCCAACCGACCTTCATCGAGACAGAGCGTATCGACATACATCATCGTATGACAACTCCAGGCATACAATGCGTCCTCAACTTTTAAACCCCGTTAGGGCTAAAGATTAGAGATATTAACTATGAACGGTTTTGAACTATGAATTACAAGATATACATCACACTACTCCTGCTCCTCGCACCCTGTTGCCTGCTCCCCATCTTGGCACAGGAAGATAACATTATGGATGATATTCAGGACTTCACCCTCGAACTCCCGGAAGGTATGCAGATGGAGGAAATTGACAGTTTGCTCTCGGACTGGCAGACCCGCAACTTTCTTTCCTTCGACGAGGCCTGCGAAACGACCGGACTGAACCCGGATTTCGATGCGAAAACCTATGCCCATCGCCTGAGCAGATTGCCGAACGTGGTTAACATGCCCTACAACAATGTGGTGCAAAAATTCATTGACCTTTACAGCGGACGTCTGCGCAACTCTGTTGCTGTAATGCTTGGTGCAAGTAACTTCTACAATCCTATCTTCGAGGAAGCCCTCGAGAGCTATCAGGTGCCGCTGGAACTGAAGTACCTGCCCATTATAGAAAGCGCACTCAATCCCACTGCCGTCAGTCGCGCAGGTGCTGTCGGCTTGTGGCAATTCATGATAACTACTGGCAAGCAGTACGGACTGGAGGTGACAAGCCTCATCGATGAACGGCGCGACCCCATTAAGGCCAGTTATGCCGCCGCACATTACCTGCACGACCTCTACAGCATCTTTGGCGACTGGACATTGGTCATTGCCGGCTACAACTGCGGACCGAACAATATCACAAAAGCCATCAAACGTGCCGGAGGCGCTACGGACTACTGGACCATCTACCCATATCTGCCTGCTGAGACACGAGGCTATGTTCCGGCCTTTATCGCTGCAAACTACATCATGAACTACTATTGCGACCACAACATCTGTCCAGTCAACACCAAACTACCGATGGGTACCGATACGATACAGGTTAACCGAAACGTACGGATGGAGCGTATCTCAGAACTGTGTGGCATCACTAACGAAGAGCTCCGCGCTCTCAATCCGCAGTATCGCACCACCCTCATTCCGGGCGATGCACAAACATGTACCCTTCGTATGCCGACTGCTGCCATCAATGCCTTCATCGAGGCTGGTGACTCCATCTATGTCCCATTGGAAGAGATACAAATCCCCGTTGAAATTCCCATAGTGGAGCAACCCAAGAAAAAGACCAGAAACACTAGGAGCACCAGAAGCAGACGCGGAACCACCGTGAAAGTCCGTAACGGTGATACACTCAGTTCCATCGCAGCGCGGAACCACACCACAGTAGCCAGAATCAAGTCACTCAACGGCATCAAAGGTTCCAATATCTATGCTGGACAGAAAATCAGAGTGAATTAAATTGGGAGAAGTGAAGTAGTTAGAGGTAGTAAAGGGAGGAAGAAGCATGGAAGAAATGAACATCCGGGAAAAAGAAGACGAGAGGATGATAAACGAGGCCTACCAGCGACTGGTGGACTCCTACCTGGCTTCCCGGCACCGCAAGCACATCGATATCATCGACAAGGCCTTCAACTTTGCCAGGGAGGCTCATAAAGGCGTGCGCCGACTCTCCGGCGAGCCCTATATCATGCATCCCATAGCTGTAGCACAGATAGCTTGCGAAGAGATAGGACTGGGCAGCACCAGCATATGTGCCGCGCTGCTGCATGATGTGGTGGAAGATACGGACTATACGGTGGAGGACATCTCCAATATCTTTGGTGAGAAGATAGCACAGATTGTGGACGGATTGACGAAAATCTCTGGCGGAATCTTCGGCGACAAAGCATCGGCACAGGCAGAATCCTTCAAAAAACTTCTGCTCACCATGAGCGACGACATACGCGTCATCCTCATCAAAATTTCCGACCGTCTGCACAATATGCGAACCCTGGGCAGCCAGCTTCCTGGCAAACAATATAAGATAGCTGGCGAAACGCTCTACATCTACGCTCCTTTGGCGAACCGTCTTGGCCTGAACAAAATCAAGGAAGAACTGGAGGACCTCAGTTTCAGCTATGAACACCCTGAGGAATACCATAGCATCAAAGAAAAGTTGACCGGTATGCGCGAGCATCTGACTACCATCTTCGACCAGTTCACAGCTCCTATCCGAGATAAGCTCGACGAAACAGGATTGCGCTACGAGATAAAGGCACGCATCAAAGCGCCATACAGCATCTGGAACAAGATGCAGACAAAGCATGTGGAATTCGACGAAATTTACGATATTCTGGCCGTGCGCATCATCTTTGAAACAGAAAAAGGTATGGACGAGACGGCCGAATGTTTCAAAATATACGATATCGTCAGCACTATTTACAAGCCGCACCCTGACCGTCTGCGCGACTGGGTTCACAACAAAAAAGCAAACGGTTATCAGGCGCTACACACTACCCTTATGAGTAAAGCCGGCAAATGGGTGGAGGTGCAGATTCGCAGTCGCCGAATGGACGACATCGCAGAACAGGGATTTGCCGCACATTGGAAATACAAAGAAGGCGAAAGAGTTGAAGACCCCTACGACGAGGACAGCGAAAGTAATGAAACCAGCGAACTTGAACTGGACAAGTGGCTTCACACCATCAAGGAAATCCTCGATGACCCACAACCTAATGCCATCGATTTCCTTGATACAATCAAGCTCAACCTCTTTGCAAGCGAAATTTTTGTGGTGACTCCTAAGGGCGAGTTCAAAACAATGCCAGCCGGTAGTACTGTTCTCGACTTTGCTTTCAATATACACACATTCCTCGGCACCCATTGCATCGGCGCAAAGGTAAACCACAAGTTGGTAGGCATCAGCCATGTGCTACAAAGTGGCGACCAAGTGGAAATCCTCACTTCCAAGAACCAAAAGGTGGACAAGAAGTGGATTGACTTCACCTCCACAGCAAAGGCAAAAGGTAAGATACAGGCCATCCTGCGCCGTGAGGAGCGCGAAAGACAAAAGGAAGGTGAAGAAATACTTAATGACTTCTTCCAAAAGCACGAAAAAGAGCCAAACAGCGTCAATATCAACAAACTTTGCCTGTTTCACAATCTTGCCACACGCGAAGAACTACTTTCAGCCATCGGCTCACAGACCATCATACTGGGCGAAGCAGACCTGAACGCACTCAACGAAAAGGTACGAAAGAAAAAGAATTGGAGCAAGTACCTGACCATCTTTAAGCGACATCACGATGAAAACAAGCCTATAGAGCCTGACGAAATAGAACAAACACCGCTTCAGATAGATAAAAAGAAACCGCTCATCCTCAACGAAGAGACTATCAGCCGGTACATCATCTGTGATAGTTGCCATCCCATCCCGGGTGACGATGTTCTTGGCTACTTCGACGACAAGCAGCACATTGTCATCCACAAACGCCAATGTGATGTTGCCAAGCGTCTCAAGGCGAGTGACGGCAACCAGATTCTTGCTGCCAAATGGGATACGCACGGACATCTTTCTTTCCCTGCCACACTTCGTATTGTAGGTTTTGACCGCGTAGGGGTGCTGTACAAAATCACGGGCATCCTCTCCCAGCAGCTCAACGTAAATATCCATAGCCTGCACATCGAGACAAACGACGGACTCTTCACGGCAGAGATTAACCTTGGCGTGCATGACGTCAGGGACATACAAGCCATTTGCCACGATTTGAAAAAAATTGAGGAAATAGAAGACGTTAAACGCTTTTAATCCCCTAATCTACCTCTTTGAGCACAGGGAACTTCTCACGGAAAGACTTGAGGCGTTTCATATCCAGCGTTTGCGTCACGACGGATGCCTCGTTTTCGGGACACGACGTTGCAATACCAAAAGGATCTACAACAGATGTTCCACCACTATATTGACAATAGGGATCTTTACCTATGCGATTAACTCCCAGCACATAACATTGGTTCTCTATGGCACGGGCGCCGAGCAATACACGCCAAGCATGCATGCGGACTTCCGGCCATGATGCAACACAGATAAGCACATCGTAGTCATCCTTGTTGCGCAGCCAAACAGGGAAACGCAGATCATAGCATAT